>JAHZNX010000326.1 GCA_020028375.1 Betaproteobacteria bacterium
CTGAAGATCCTCAAGGTGCAGGAGCCGCCCAGGCGCGGCGCCGGCGTGAAAGTCGCCGACGTGAAGGAACTGGTGGCGAAGCTGAAGAACGAGGCCAAGGTCATCTAGAAGCGGTGATGAGTGATGGGTGATGGGTGATGAGAAGCGAGCAACGAGACGCGGGCGTTAGGACATGGCCGTCTTAGTCATCGCGGACCACGATAACGCCCATCTCAAGCCGGGCGTGACGAACGCGGTCACCGCAGCCGCCCGCATGGGGGGCGAAGTCACGGTGCTGGTCGCGGGCTACCAGTGCGGAGCCATGGCGCAGGCGGCGGCGAAGATCGCGGGTGTGGCCAAGGTGCTGCTGTGCGACGCGCCGCAGTACGAGGGGCTGCTCGCGGAGAACCTCGCCGCGCTGATCGTGCCGCTCGCCGCGAGCTACACGCACATCGTCGCGCCCGCCACCGGCTTCGGCAAGAACCTGATGCCGCGCGTGGCGGCACTGCTCGACGTGCAGCAGATTTCCGATATCAGCGCCGTGGAGTCGCCTGACACCTTCGTGCGGCCGATCTACGCCGGCAACGTGCTGGCGACGGTGCAGTCGGGCGACCGCGTCAAGGTCGTCACGGTGCGCGCGACCGGTTTCGACGCGGCGGGGGAGAGGGAATCGCCGGCGCCGGTCGAGAAGCTCGCGCCGGCGGCGGACGCCGGCCTGTCGAAGTTCAACGGCCAGGAAGTGCACAAGTCCGACCGTCCCGAGTTGACCGCGGCGCGCATCATCGTCTCCGGCGGGCGCGGCATGGGCAGCGCGGAGAATTTCAGGATTCTGGAAGCGCTCGCCGACAAGCTGGGCGCGGCGGTCGGAGCCTCGCGCGCGGCGGTGGACTCGGGCTTCGTGCCAAACGACTACCAGGTGGGCCAGACCGGCAAGATCGTCGCCCCCGATCTCTATATCGCGGTCGGCATCTCCGGCGCGATCCAGCACCTCGCCGGCATGAAGGACAGCAAGGTCATCGTCGCCATCAACAAGGACGCCGAGGCGCCGATCTTCGCCGTGGCGAACTATTGGCTGGTGGAAGACCTCTTCAAAGCCGTTCCCGAGCTTACCAAGGAGCTTTAGTATTTCCACCTACGCCGCCCCGCTGAAGGACATGCGCTTCGCGATCACGGAGCTCGCGGGGCTCTCCGAGGTTTCCGCGCTCCCGGGCCACGGCGAGGTCACTGCCGAGCTGGTGGACGCGGTGCTGGGTGAGGCGGCGAAGTTCGCGCAGGAGGTGCTCGATCCCCTGAACCGCCAGGGCGACAAGCAGGGCGCGCGGCTCGCCGACGGAAGAGTCACCGCTCCCGCCGGATTCAGGGAGGCCTACCGCAAGTTCATCGAAGCGGGCTGGAACGGCCTCGGCGGGGAGCCCCGGTACGGAGGACAGGGATTGCCGCACCTCATCGCGACCCCGGTGCAGGAGATCTGGAAGAGCGCCAACATGGCGCTGTGCCTCGCCCCGATGCTCACCTCCGGGGTCCTCGAGGCGCTGAAGGTCCATGCTTCCGAGGAGCAGAAGTCAACCTACCTCGGCAAGCTCACTTCGGGCGTGTGGGCCGGCACTATGAACCTGACCGAGCCGCAGGCGGGCTCCGACCTCTCCGCGGTGCTCACCCGCGCGGTGCGCGAAGGCGGCCACTACCGCATTCGCGGCACCAAGATCTTCATCACCTGGGGCGAGCACGACATGACGGAGAACATCGTGCACCTCGTGCTCGCGCGCACCCCCGACGCGCCGGAAGGGGTGAGGGGCATCTCGCTCTTCATCGTGCCGAAATTCCTGCCCGGGCCCGGCGGGACGCTCGGCGAGCGAAATGACATCAGGTGTGTCTCGATCGAGCACAAGCTCGGCATCCACGCGAGCCCGACCTGCGTGCTGGCGTACGGCGACGGGAAGGGCGCGGTCGGCTACCTGGTGGGCGAGGAGAACCGCGGCCTCGAGTACATGTTCACGATGATGAACCACGCGCGGCTCGCGGTCGGCGTGGAGGGCGTCGCCATCGGCGAGCGGGCCTACCAGCATGCGCTCGAATACGCGAGGACGCGCGTGCAGGGGCGGGAAATCGGCCAGAAGAGCGGGGACCGCGTCACCATCATCCACCATCCCGACGTGCGCAGGATGCTCATGTCCATGCGCGCGCAGAACGAGGCCATGCGCGCGCTCGCCTATTTCGCGGCGGGGATGCTCGACAAGGCGCGGCACCATCCCGACCCCGCGCAGAAGCGGCGCGCCCAGGGGCTGCTCGACCTGCTGACGCCCATCGTGAAGGGCTGGTGCACGGAGCAGGGCGTCGAGGTCGCCTCGACCGGCATCCAGGTCCACGGCGGCATGGGATTCGTCGAGGAGACCGGCGCGGCGCAATACCTGCGCGACGCGCGCATCACCACGATCTACGAGGGCACGACCGGGATCCAGGCGAACGACCTCATCGGCCGCAAGGTGGCATTCGAGAAGGGCGCGACGGCGCTGGCGGTGATCGAGGCGATGCGCGCGCTCGACGCACCGCTCGACAAGGGCGGGAGCGACGTCGCCGGCATGCGCGCAAACCTGAAGGAAGCGGTGGACGGGCTTGAAAGCGCGACGCGCTGGCTGGTCGAGACCTACCCGCGGAATGCCAACGCCGCCGCCGCGGTGGCGGTGCCCTATCTCAAGCTTTTCGGCACGGTGGCGGGCGGCTGGATGATGGCTCGCGCGGCGCTGGTGGCGGGAGACAAGCTCCGGCAACCCGGCGTGGACCGGGATTTTCTCGAGGCGAAGCGTGCGACCGCGCGCTTCTACGCCGAACACGAATTGCCGAGAGCAATTCCG
>JAHZNX010000327.1 GCA_020028375.1 Betaproteobacteria bacterium
ATGCACACTCCCACCACCCCGACTACTTCGTAGTCACCCCTCCTCGGGCAGGAGGGGAGTATCCCGGCTCACCCTCGGGCAGGAGGGGAATTAAACATCACTCCCCTCCTTGGTTAAGGAGGGGTGGCGCAAGGCGCCGGGGTGGTCGCACCGGTCAAGAGTCACCTCGATGCGGTGAGCAGCCTCAGGGCGGGTTCGACCGCGTCGTCGGCGATCTTTTTCAGCTCATCCGCCGTGCGATTCTGAATGGGGTGCGGGACGTAGAGCACCGCCGGCTCGAAGCCGAGCGCCTTCGACTGCACCGCCACCGCGTCGGTAAATCCGGTGGTGACAACTGAGATGCCGGGAATCCCCCGGCTGTCGAAGTTCATGAGGTCGTGCAGACTGCACGACGTGCAGGATCCTCAGTCCGAGAGCCCGATCAGGACGAGGTCGACCTCGGCTGCGACCTTCTGGAGATTCTCGGGGGTGGCGATCTTGGCGTTGGTGGGCTTCCCGAAGCGCTTGGTCTTGAGCCCCTTCTCGTTGAAGCGCTTCTCGACCTGGTCGAGGAACTCGGGGGTGCGCGTCTTGCCGATATCGAAGAGCCCGATGGTCTTGCCTTCGAGCGATTTCGGCGGCGCGCGCCGCGGACGCTTCACGGCCGAGGTTTCAGCGGTAGGGTCACGCATCCAATTGCTCATTGGCAGTCTCCCGTCTCGAAATAAACCAAAGTATGTTAACCCACAAAGAACTCGCAGGACACGCTCCGCGCATGCGCAATCATGAAAACAGGACCAGAGCCAAGGCAATGGCACCGGGAAGCGTCTGTACCCAGAGAATCTTCGGATTCGCCGTGATAGCGCCAAATACACCGGCGAGAATAATACATGCAAGAAAGAAAATCTTGATCGAGTTTCCATTGACGCCCAGGGCAAGACCCCATACCAGCCCGGCAGCGAGAAAACCGTTGTACAAGCCTTGATTTGCAGCCAGCGCTTTGGATGCCGAAGCAAATTCCGGCGTCAGGCCGAAGACCCGGCGGCCAACAGGTTTGTCCCAGAGAAACATCTCCAGAACAAGAAAATAAGCATGCAGGAGAGCGACCAAGGCAACAGCGATATTCGCGATGGTGGTCATCGTCGGCTCAGGTCTTGACCTCCTTTGTGACCGGCTGCAGCTCCAGCTTGTTGCGTCCGGCGAGCCACCCCGGAAGAACGGCCGAGAACAGACCCGCCGGCCCGCCCGCGCGCACCACCATCAATCCGTCGTCGTGGAACTTCGGTCATCTCGTCGGCGCGGTCCGCCGGTACACCCTCGCCCACGCCGCCGGCGCCGGCCATGATTTCCCGGCCCGGGCGTATCGTCGCTTCATACAATGCGCGCTCGATGCGCTTGCGGTCCCAGCCGGCCTCCCGGTAGATCGCGTAGTGCTCAGGCGATAGCACGACGACCGCGCGCGCCGACTGCACCAGGTTGGCGTGTCCCATCCTGTTGAGCGACAGCGCGAAGGAGCGCGTCAGCCCCTCCGGCGTGCGCGACTTCTGGTCCACGATCGCTTCCGGACCGTGGCCCTGGAACAACGTCACGGTGGAAACACCGCGCGCAAAGCCGCGAGCGACCGACAGCGGCTCCCATTCCCGGTCGGATTCGTCCTCGGCAAAGCACAGCGTGTACTTGCTGGGCGCGCCCAGCGTCGAGCGGTCGGCCTCGCCCGGCCGGCCGCCGCCGACGTTCTGCACGATGAGATTGAGCGCCCGCCCGATCGTCGCGTTTGCCCGGTTGCCCTGTCCGAGCACGTTGATGCCGCTGTTCATGCCGATCCTGCGGGCGATCGGACCGTTGACGATGATGACGGGGCTCGAGAAATAGGTTGTCGCGAGCACTCCGTGCAAGGTGAAGACCGGCTCCAGCGCCGCCTCCAGCGCCGCGAGCAGCACAGGCATGTACTCCGGCTTGCATCCGGCAAGCACGGCGTTGATTGCAGCCTTCTCAACCGTGCAGGTGCCGAGGTACGGGGGGATCTTGCCGACGATCTCGTCCGGGCGCCGTCGCGTCCCCTTCAGCATCGCCAGCACGCGCTCGTCGGTCGGCGGCGTGACCGGTAACCCATCGCTCCAGCCGCGCTCGTAACAGACTTCCACCGGATCGGTGCTTTCGCTGTACTCGATCTTGCGCGAAACGAGAGTGCCGCCCTTGTGCTTCGCTTCCAGCCGCTCGGCCACCCCGGGCGCGAGTGAGAGCGACCCTCACCCCGGACGGAAGGCCGGCAATCCATCTCCCAGGTCGCGGATGCCGGTCAACCGGCGCCAGCCGTCGCGGTCCCAGCCGACGACGCGCTCGATCTCGCGTCCGCCCTGGTAGCGGATCAGGGTGGGCGTCGCTTCGATATTGTTGAGCCAGGAGTAGTCGAGCTCGCGGTCGTCCACCAGATTGGCGACGCCGGACGGGAACTTCGGGTCGTCCTGCGAGACTATCTGAAACGCGGGAACCGCCTTCGCAACGCGCTGCATGACCGGTTCGATCAGCGTACAAGTCGGGCAGGCATGCTTGGAGAATACGGCGAGGCCGTCGGGATTGAGCATGATGCAGGTGTAGGTGGAAGCCCAGCGACGCGTTATAGTCTACTCTATTGCGCATGAATCCCGCACGCCGCAGGGTGCTGCAACTCGTTGCGGGCTGTGCCGTCGTTGTCATGAACAACAAGAAAGCCCGCGCGCAAGCCTCCGCAATCCTCAAGCGTCCCATACCTCGCTCGCGGGAGATGCTGCCGGCGGTCGGCGTCGGCACCTGGCAGACCTTCGACGTCGGCGTGGAGGCGCCCGAGCGCGCCGAGCTGAGGGAGGTGCTGCGTCTCCTCATCGAAGGCGGCGGTTCAGTCGTGGACTCCTCGCCCATGTATGGACAAGCCGAGCGCGTGGTGGGCGATCTCTCCGCGGAGCTTCAGCTGCGCGAGAAGCTGTTCTTCGCCACCAAGGTCTGGACCCGCGGGCGCGACGCCGGCATCCGGCAGATGGAGAGCTCGCTGCGGCTGATGCGAACGCAGAGGATGGACCTTATGCAGGTTCACAACCTCGCAGATGTTGCCGTCCACGCGAAGACCATGCGCGAATGGAAGGACGCCGGGCGCATCCGCTACATGGGCATCACGCATTACCATGAGGGCGCGCACGGCGATCTCGAGCGCCTGGTGCGCTCGCGCGAGTGGGATTTCGCGCAGTTCAACTACTCCATGGCCGAGCGCGAAGCCGAGGCACGGCTGCTGCCCGCGTGCGCCGAGGCCGGTGTCGCGGTGATCGCCAACCGCCCGTTCTCGCAAGGCGTGCTCTTTCCCAGGGTCAAGGGGAAGGCGCTGCCGGCGTGGGCCGCGGAATTCGACTGCGCGAGCTGGGCGCAATTCTTCCTCAAGTACATCCTTTCGCATCCCGCCGTCACCTGCGCCATCCCGGGCACGAGCCGCGTCGCTCACCTCAAGGACAATCTCCAGGGGGGCATCGGCGACCTGCCCGATGCGAAGATGCGCCGGCGCATGGTGGAGCACCTGGAGCGGCTGTAGCGTTTGGATTACGATTCCCGGCGGGAGACGCGTGGCGAGCGCGCAGATGGCACATGATCGGTGACTGGATGAAATCGGCAATAGCGCGGGCGAGCGTGCTCGCGCTCATGCTCGCAGCACTCGCGGGCTGCAGCATGATGCGCATCGGCTACCCCCAGCTCGACACGATCGCGGGGTGGACCGCCGATGAATACTTCGATCTCGACGCGGAGCAGAAGCAGGAATTCCGCAGGCGCTTCGGGCGCTTCCACGAGTGGCACCGCTACGAGCAGCTACCGGACTACGCAAGATTCCTGGCCGAAACCAAAGCGCGTCTCGAACGCGGGTTCACGCGCGAGGATGCCCTGTGGGTGACGGAGGGCGTGCGGGCGCGCTACCGCACGCTCGCAGCGTACGCGGCCGACGATGCCGCAGCCATGCTGATGAGCATCACGCCCGAGCAACTTGCGACGCTCCAG
>JAHZNX010000090.1 GCA_020028375.1 Betaproteobacteria bacterium
CGAGGGCTTCTACGAGCGCTTCCCCGCGAAGGGCCAGATCGAGCGCGTCGCGCGCCTGCACCGCGACCTCGCCAAGATGGCCAACATCGAGGTCCTGTCGCGCCAGCGCGCTGCCTCCTAAGAGCGCCTAACAAAATGAATTCCCCTCCTTGAAAAGGAGGGGAGTAAAGCAAGGCGGGTCACTTCGCGGCGGTGACCATGATTTCCACCCGCGTGTCCGGAGTGGCGAGCCGCGCCTCGACGCAGGCCCGCACCGGCTTGTTGTCCGGATCCACCCAGGCCTTCCACGCGGCGTCCATCTGGTCCTTCTCGCGGATATCGGGCAGCCAGACCTGCGCCCACAGCAGCTTCGACTTGTCGCTGCCGGCCGCGGCGAGGGCGGCGTCGATCTTCCTCAGGACCTCCTCGGTCTGCGCCTTGCAGGAGGCGCCCCTGTTGTCGGCGGTGGTTCCCGCGACGTAGACCAGCCCGCCATGCTCGACGGCGCGGCTCAACACGGGTCCGGGGTTGTGGCGCTTGATGCTCATGGGGTTTCTCCCTGGGTTAAAGTGTCGATGGAAACATACAGGAGAAACGTGCCATGCCCAAGCCGGGCCTGCCGCTCGCAGGCATCCGCGTCGCGGAGTTTTGCCACGTCGTAATGGGGCCGACGTGCGGGCTGGTGCTCGCGGACCTCGGCGCCGAGGTGATCAAGGTCGAGCCGCTCGAGGGCGACCACACGCGCAAGCTCGTCGCCTCCGGCGCGGGCTTCTTCCCGACCTACAACCGCAATAAGAAGAGCTTCGCGGTGGACCTCAAGGCGCCGGAAGGCCGCGAAGCGGTGCTGAAGCTCGTCGTCAGCGCCGACGTGCTCACCGAGAACTTCCGGCTTGGCGCGATGGACAAGCTCGGCTTTGGCTACGACGCCCTCAGGAGACTCAGGCCGGAGCTCATCTACTGCTCGATGAAAGGATTCCTCGCCGGCCCCTACGAGCACCGCACCGGCCTTGACGAAGTGGTGCAGATGATGGGCGGGCTTGCCTACATGACGGGGGGGCGCTACGGCCCGCTGCGCGCGGGCGCCTCGGTCAACGACGTGATGGGCGGCATGTTCGGGGCGATCGCGATCCTCGCCGCGCTCCACCAGCGGGCCGCCACGGGCAAAGGACAGTACGTGCAGAGCGCGCTGTTCGAGAACAACGCCTTTCTGGTCGCGCAGCACATGATGGAGGGCCTGGCGAGCGGCAAGCCCGTGCCGCCCATGCCCGACCGCACCCGTGCCTGGGCGATTTACGACAACTTCAAGACCCGCGACAACGAGCTGGTGTTCGTGGGGGTGGTGACGGACACCCAGTGGAAGATATTCTGCGATGCCTTCGGTCTTGCCGACCTGCTCGCTGATCCCGCGCTCGCAACCAATCCCCAGCGCGTCGAGGCGCGGCCGCGCATCCTTCCGATCGTGACCGAGATATTCGGTAGGATGGCGAAGCAGGAGCTGATGGACCGATGCGAGGCGCTGGGCTTGCCGTTTGCGCCGATCGCGAAGCCCGATGATCTGTTCGACGACCCGCACCTCAATGCGTCAGGGGGCATGACGCCGATCACGCTGCCCGACGGGAGAAAGACCAGGGTGCCGAACCTGCCGATCGAGATGGATGGCGTGCGCTTCGGCACGCGGCTCGACCTGCCCCGGGTAGGCGAACATACCCGGGAGCTGCTGGCGAGCCTGGGCTATGGAGCGGATGCGGTGAACGCGCTCGTCACCCGGCGCATTGTCCGCGCCGCGTGAAGGCCGGGATCGCGGCCGCCAGCCTCTAGAAATAGCCTAGCCAGAAATAGCGGCCGATGAAGACGACGCCCGCCACCATCAAGGCGTAGATGAAGTAGTCGGGAAGGCTGGTGGTGCGGCCGTGCGCGACGCGCGCGTCGTTCCACCTCCTGCCGAGAAACACGGCGGCCACGATGACGGGCAGCGCGATGAGGGGATACTGAACGCTCACATCCCAGAGATTGCCGGCCACTGCTTCGACCCAGCCGTTATCCCTGAACAGGTGGTAGGAAAATCCGCCGATTCCGAACAGCACGAGAACGATCACGACGAAAGACTCGACGTATACGAGGTACTCTTTCACGCGGCGTGTCCTTTCCAGGGCACTGCTGCACTCCCGGGGTGGCCGCTATTGTAGCAGCGCGCGCGGCTTTGGGGCGCTACAGGCTGTCGCATACCGCCTCCGTAACGATGCCGGTGGTCGCCTCGCCGCCGAGGTCAGGGGTATGGATGCGCCTGGCGGTTACGGCCTCGACCGCGCGCATCAGGCGCCGCGCGGCGTCACTCTCGCCCAGGTGCTCGAGCATCATGGACGCGGTCCAGAAGGTGGCGACGGGGTTGGCCACGCCCCTGCCCGCGATGTCGAAGGCCGAGCCGTGGATCGGCTCGAACATGGAGGGAAACCTGCGCTCGGGGTTCAAGTTTGCGGTGGGCGCGATGCCAAGGCTGCCGGAGAGCGCCGCCGCGAGGTCGGACAGGATGTCGGCGTGCAGGTTGGTCGCGACGATGGTGTCCAGCGTCTGCGGCTTTCCCACCATCAGCGTCGTCATCGCATCTACCAGCACGCGCTGCGTCGCAACCTCCGGGTAGCCGCGCGCCACTTCGTAGAAGATCTCGTCCCACATGACCATGCCGTGGCGCTGGGCGTTCGACTTGGTGACAAGCGTCAGGTGCCTGCGCGGGCGCCCGCGCGCAAGCTCGAAGGCATAGCGGTGGATGCGCGTCACGCCGGCGCGGGTGAAGACCGACGTCTCGGTCGCGACCTCCTCGGGGAGCCCGCGGTGCACGCGCCCGCCGCTGCCGGAGTACTCGCCCTCGGAGTTCTCCCGGATAATGACCCAGTCGATCGCCCCGCCGTTCGCGAGCGGGCTGCGGACGCCCGGCAGCACGCGCGCCGGCCGGACGTTGGCGTACTGGTCGAAGCCCTGACAGATCGGCAGCCGCAGGCCCCACAACGAGATGTGATCGGGCACGTCGGGAGCGCCCACCGCGCCGAAAAAGATCGCGTCGCAGGCCTTGAGCTGCTCGAGGCCGCCCTCCGGGATGTAGTGGCCGTGCTTGAGGTAGTAGTCACTGCTCCAGGGGAAGTACTCGATCTTCAACCGGAAGCTGCGATCGCGCTGGGCAAGCACGTCCAGCACCTTGAGCCCGGCGGCAATCACCTCGACGCCGATGCCGTCGCCGGGGATCGCTGCGATCGTGTATTCGCGCATCTAAGTTCAATGACGAGTGACGAGTGACGAGTGACGGATCCTGCTGCGCGGGGCGGATTATACGCTGGCGCGATGGGCGGGATAGAATTCCGCTGCCGCATGAAGATTCTCGCTCTCGACACCTCCACCGAATACTGCTCGGTCGCGCTCTGGCGCGACGGGGCACTCGACGCGCGGGACGCGCACGCCGGGCAACGTCATTCCGAGCTGTTGCTGCCCATGGTGGACGAGCTGCTCAAGCGCCACGGCATCGCCGTCCGGGACCTCGATGGCATCGCCTTCGGGGAGGGGCCGGGATCGTTCACCGGGCTGCGCATCGGCTGCGGGGCGACGCAGGGCCTCGCCTTCGGCGCCGGCTTGCCGGTGGTGGGCGTGAGCACGCTGCTCGCGCTTGCCGAGGCGGCCCGCCCGGGGCGCGCGGTGTGCTGCCTCGATGCGCGAATGGGGGAGATCTACCACGCCGCTTACGCGCAATCCGCCTCGGGCTGGGAGACGGTGCACGCGCCGAGCCTGTGCGCGCCGGCGGATGCGCCGCCGCTGCCGGCGGGCTCCTGGACCGGCTGCGGAAGCGGATTCGCCGTGCACGGGACCGCGCTCAAGGGGCGCTACGGGGAGCGGCTCTCGGCTATCATGCCGGGGGTATTCCCGCATGCGCGAGACATCGCGCGGCTTGCGGCGCGTGAATTCGAGGCAGGCCGCGCGGTCGCCGCGGAGCGGGCCGTTCCCGTGTACCTCCGCGACCGGGTGGCATTGAGAACCGATGAGCGCCCAACTTGACCTGATTCCGAGGTACCGGCACATGACAGCTGCCGATCTCGATGCCGTGGTCGAGATCGAGCAGTCGATCTATCCCCATCCGTGGACGCGCAGCAACTTCAGCGACTCGCTCGCGGCGGGCTACCAATGCTCGATCGTGGAGTGCGGCGGAAAGATCGCCGGCTACAGCGTGGTCATGATCGCGCCGGAGGAGGCGCACCTGCTCAACCTGAGCATCGCGCCCCCGTGGCAACGCCGGGGCTTCGGGCGCGAAGTGCTTGACTTTGTGCTGCGGCTCGCGCGCGAGCGCGGGGCGCATCAGGTCCTGCTCGAGGTGCGGCCGTCGAACGAGGTGGCGCGCGCGCTCTACGCCGCGGCGGGTTTTTCCGAGATCGCGAGGCGCCGGGACTACTATCCTGCCGGCGCGGGGCGCGAGGACGCCGTCGTCCTGCAGCTCGAATTGCGGTGACGACTGACGGCTGACGAATGAAGTCCCGCCGGGAACTCATGCTGGAAGAGATGGGATTGACGCCCGTGTGGAAGCTGCGCGAGCGACCTGACGCCCTGCCCGCTGAAGGGCCTGCTGCTTTCGAGGCCCCCGTCAGCCCCTTCGACGCCGCTCAGGGCAGGCTTCAGCCGTCAGTCGTCACCGATGCAGACGACCGGCGCGCCACGATCATGCGCACGGAATGGCCGGAGCTCAAAGCGCGGGTGGCCGGCTGCACGGATTGCCCGCTGCACGCCACGCGCAGGAAGGCGGTCTTTGGCGTTGGCGACGAGGACGCGGACTGGCTGTTCGTGGGCGAGGGCCCGGGCGCCGAGGAGGACGCGCAGGGCGAGCCCTTCGTCGGCCAGGCCGGGAAGCTCCTCGACAACATGCTCGCGGCGATCCGCCTCAAACGCGGGGAGAACGTCTTCATAGCGAACGTAATCAAGTGCAGGCCACCCGGCAACCGCAACCCCGAGCCGCACGAGGCCTTGCAGTGCGAGCCCTACCTCCACCGCCAGATCGAGCTGATTCAGCCGCGGCTGATCATCGCGCTGGGCAAGGTCGCGGCGGCCAACCTGCTGGCGAGCGATGCCAGCGTCGGGAGCATGCGCGGCAGGATCCACCGCTATCGCGGCATCCCGCTGATCGTCACCTATCACCCGGCCTACCTGCTGCGCAACCTGACGGACAAGGCCAAGGCGTGGGAGGATCTCCTGTTCGCCGTGCGCACCATGAATGACTTGCGGGCAGGCACGACCGCCTCCAGCTAGACTTCGTTGACCGGGGAGGAAGACGCATGCCGAGCCGCCCATTCCTTGCTGCCGCGCTCGCGGCGGCGGTCCTGCTTCAGGGTTGCGGCTACAACGCCCTGCAGCGATCCGACGAGCAGGTCAAGGCCGCATGGGCGGAGGTCGTCGATCAGTACCAGCGCCGCGCCGACCTGATTCCCAACCTGGTCAACACCGTCAAGGGCTTCGCCGCCCAGGAGCAGCAGGCGCTGCACGGCGTCACCAGCGCGGGCGCCAAGGTGGGGACGATCCTGGCCACGCCCGAGCTCATCAACGACCCCCAGGCGTTCACGCGCTTCCAGCAGGCGCAGGGGGAGCTGTCCTCGGCGCTGTCGCGGCTCCTGGTCGTGGTGGAGCGCTATCCCGAGCTGAAGTCCGACCAGAATTTTCGCGATCTGCAGGCGCAGCTCGTGGGCACGGAGAACCGCATCGCGGTGGCGCGCAACCGCTATAACCAGGCGGTGCAGGAATACAACGTCATAGCGCGGCAGTTCCCGACCAATCTCACCGCGATGCTATTCAGATTCCGGGAGAAGCCGCAGTTCACGGTCGGGAACCAGAAGAACATCATCACGGCGCCCCGGGTGGATTTCGGAGCGCCCTCTCCGAAGTCATCCAAGTAACTGCCCGCGCGCCGATGCTGGAAGCCATCGCCAGCGGCCTCGCTGCGCTCCTGACGCCGCAGGCCGTGCTGTTCATGCTGATCGGCGTGATCTACGGCCTGGTGATCGGCATACTGCCGGGGCTCGGCGGCGTCGTGGCGATGGCGCTGCTCCTGCCTTTCACCTACGGCTTCGAGAAAGCCGCGACGCTGGCGTTGCTGCTCGGTGCGCACATTGCCACGATCTGGGGCGACTCCGTGACCAGCATCCTGTTCAGCGTTCCCGGCTCGGCCAAGGGCCTCGCGCTGTGCTTCGACGGCTACCCGATGACGAAGCAGGGGCAGGCGAAACGCGCCCTTGCGGCATCGGCGACAGGCGCGCTGCTGGGGGGCCTCATCGGAGCCGTGTTCCTCGCCTTGTGCATTCCGCTGATCCGCCCCGTCATCCTCGCGCTGGGTCCCAGCGAGTACCTGATGATGGCGCTGTGGGGGCTCACGGTCATCGCCACGTTCAGCCAGGGCTCGCTCATGAAAGGGCTCATCGCGAGCGTGCTTGGCGTGCTCGCCGCCTTTATCGGGATGGACGTGGTCACCGCAACGCCCCGTTTTACCTTCGGCAGCGAGTTCCTGATGGACGGGATATCGTTCCCGGTCGCGATGATCGGGCTCTTCGCCGTCTCGGAAATGATGAAGCTCGCCATCCAGGGCACGCCGATCGTGGACCGCTCGCTCGTCACGGAGGTGAGCACGATGTGGCAGGGCATCAAGGACGCGCTCCGGCACTGGTGGCTGGTCGTGCGCTCGAGCCTCCTCGGCCTGTGGATCGGGGTGCTGCCCGGCGTGGGCGCGAGCGTGGCCGGGCTCGCGGCGTACGCGCAGGCGGTCCAGACCTCGAAAACTCCAGAGCGCTTCGGGAAAGGCGCCGTGGAAGGCGTCATCGCGCCCGATGCGACGATGGGTGCCAACGAGGGCGGCGGGCTCATGCCTACACTCGCCTTCGGCATTCCCGGCGGCGAGAGCATGGCGATCCTGCTGGTGGCGTTCATCAGCCTAGGCATCGTGCCGGGGCCGGACATGCTCACCAAGAACCTGGACCTCGTCTTCAGCCTGGTGTGGATCATCGTGATCGCGAACGTGCTGGTCACGGTCATCGGCCTCGGCATCACGCCGTGGCTGGCGCGCCTGCCGTCGCTGCATGCGAACCTCATGGTGCCGATCGTGCTGTCAGTGTGCTTCGTGGGCGCCTACGCCACCCGCGGCCGCATCGAGGACGTATGGGTCGCCACCGTGTTCGGCGTGCTGGGCTATCTCATGGACAAGTACCAATACTCCCGCGCCAATTTCGTCATCGGCATGGTGCTCGCCGTCATGATCGAGCGCAACCTGCACATTTCGCTCACGCTCTACGGCAAGGATTTTCTCCTGCAGAGGCCGATCGCTCTCGCCATGTTCGCCTTCGTCCTGTTTACCGCGGCGCTGCCTTTCCTCCGCAATTGGCGCCGCAACCGCAAGGTAGTGGCGGCATGAGCGGTGGAGCAGGGGCCCCATACATGGGGATGCGACCCGCGAAGGACGCTGGGCCGCCGACACGATGGCCTCGGTATCCCGAAAGCCTGACGGAGGTGGCGGCATGAGCCGGCGCGCCCAGGAAAATCTCGCCGCCGCCGCGCTGCTCGCGCTCTTCGCCGGCGTCATCTGGCTGTGCCAGGACTTCGGCCCGCGCGCGCGCATGATCCCGCTGCCGCTCGCTGTTTTTGGCATCGTCCTCACCGTGATCCAGATCCTCTGGCAGAACCTGCGCTCGACCGACGAGCTGCACATCGACATGATCCCGGTCCAGAAGCCAGTCGCCGCCGCGACGCCAGGGGCGGGCGCCGGGGCTGAGGCCAATGCGGCCACGCGCGTCACCTGGCGCCGGGAGGCCGGCGCGCTCGGCATCGTCGGGGCGCTCCTCGGCCTTATCCTGGTGACCGGCATCATTCCGGCCGTATTCCTATTCACAGGCGGCTACTTCGTGGTGACCCGGCAGTATTCATGGCGGGCTAGCTTGATTTACACTGCCGTCCTGACGGCGGCGGTATATCTCCTGTTCGTGGTGGCCCTGCAGGTCCAGCCGTACCATGGGCTGCTGTCGCCGCTCGTCGAGAGTTTCAACTAATATTTTTTCGAGGAGAACAACAATGACGATGAAGCGTCGGCAGGTGGTGTTTGCCGGCATGCTGGCTCCCGTTGCGCTCGGGATATCCGGGCGGGCGGCTGGCCAGAAACCCGGTTTCTACAAGGACAGGATCGTCATCATCAACGTCGCCGGCGGAGCGGCCGGAGGCCACACCCGCTACGCGCGGCTCATCCAGCCGTACCTTCAGAAACACACCGGCGCGCGCGAGGTGCGCATCGTCAACATGCCGGGCGGCGGCGGCCTGAAGGCCGCGAACTTCATCTGGCGCGTCAAGCCCGATGGG
>JAHZNX010000091.1 GCA_020028375.1 Betaproteobacteria bacterium
AGCGAAACGAGCAAAGTGCTGGCGCACAGCGGCATCCCCGTGCTGGTCTGCCGCTGATTCCCCGTGTTCAGCCGCATCCTCGTGCCGACCGACGGCTCGCCGCTGTCGCGCAGGGCCGTCCGTTGTGCGGTTCAGCTGGCTAAGGAGCAGAAAGCGCGGGTGGTCGGACTATGGGTCGGCCCTGCCTGGGAGCCGAACCTGTACGCGTACGGCGATACCGTGCCTCCGGGGTTCGTGTCACGCCGGCAGCACGCGGCGCGGGTCCGGCGGGCGGGGGCCCGCACTCTGCGCGCGGTGCGGGAGATGGCCGCCGCCGCCCGCGTGCGCTGTGAGTACACTTGCGTCGAGGGCGCCTTTCCATACCTCGAGATCATCAAGGCAGCGCGGCGCAGACGCTGCGACCTGATCGTCATGGCCTCGCACAGCCGGCGGGGGATCTCCCGCCTGCTGCTCGGCAGCCAGACCAGCAAGGTCCTCGCGCTCGCCGAGGTGCCGGTGCTGGTTTGCCGGTAAAAAGACGCCGCCCTACCAGTGGCCGACGACCTCCATGAGACGGTCCTTGTTGCGGATCTCCACGTCGCGCTGGTGCACGGCGATCCACTCGTCGCGCTGGAACCGGGACAGCAGCCGGCTCACCGTCTCGAGCGTCAGCCCGAGGTAGCTGCCGATCTCCTCGCGCGTCATGCGCAGCATGAAGCGGTCGGCGGCGAAGCCGAGGCGCTGGTGGCGCCGGGAGAGCGACAACAGGAAAGCCGCGAGCCGCTGCTCGGCGCTCATGCTGCCCAGCAGGAGCATCAGGCCCTGGTCGCGCGAGATGTCGCCGGAGAGCAGGCGCAGCAGCTGATGCTGCAGCGCCGGCAGGGACATCGCCAGCTGTTCGAGCTGCGCGAACGGAATGATGCAGACCTCGCTGTCCTCGAGCCCGCTGCGCACCGCGTAGAGCGACTCGAGGCGGTCGCCGTTGTGGTAGAGCGAAGCCCCGCGCGGCACGCGCCGCTTGGCAGTGGCGATCTCGCCGAAGCGGCCGAGCTCGTTGCCGTCGAGATCGCACGGCAGGCACACACCCTTCAGGCAGCACGTCGAGCAGGCAACCGTCGAGCCCGCCTGCGGCCTGAGCCGCACGATGGCGGCGTTGCGGGTGCACGGTGGCGTGACGGCAACCGGCTCGAATGACGCATGGGTCTGCAACATGGTGGTGTCCTCGTCTGGCTCGTGTTGAAAGGAAGTCCCGTTATCGGGCGCTGGTTTCACTCTTCATCTGCTCCAGGATCTCGGTGATGCGCTCGAATTCCGCGGACTTGTCGAGAAAGTACTCGGCGCCGGCATCGGCGCTCGCTTTTATGTGCTGGGGCGTGGCGTAGTTGCTCAGCACGATCGCCCGCATCGCCGGCAGTCCTTTTCTTACCTCGGCGAGAACGTCGATGCCGCTGCCGCCGTCATCTGCGAGCCTGATATCGAGGACCACCACGTCCGGCCGGGTGCTCATGATGCCGGCGACCGCCGCATCGTAGGTCTCGGCTTCTCCCACCACTTCGACGTCCTCGATCTCGCGAATCATCTCGAGAAGGCGCTCCCGCACGGCGGCGGAGTCCTCCACCACGTAGACCTTCATATCGGCGCCCGCCATGTAGATAGAGTTCATGGCTGGCAGTATGCGCAGCGTGGCTCGCGGCCCGCTATCGGCGCGCGCCTTAAACCGGCTGTAGGAAAGGGTGAAGCGGTGTAGGAATCGTCCTACACGTCGAGGAGCTTGTGCTCGAGAGCGTAGCGGATGAGTTCCGCCTGATTGGCGAGGCCCATCTTGTGCAGAATCCGGGTCTTGTGGGTGCTCACGGTCTTGACGGAGAGCGAAAGCCTCTTCGCAATCTCGCCCACCGTCTTGCCGCCGGCGATCATCTGCAACACCTGGAACTCGCGGTCGGACAGTAGCGTGTGAGGCGCGGCTTCGGCCCGCGGCGCTGCATCGAGCACGAGGCGTTCCGCGGTCTCGGGGCTCACGTAGGCGCCGCCCGCGGCGATCCGGCGGATCGCCGCTACCAGCTGCTCGGCGGCGGCCTCTTTCGTCAGAAAGCCCGACGCGCCGGCCTTGAAGGCGCGCACGGCGTACTGCTCCTCGCTGTGCATGGTGAGAACGAGGATGCGCAGCCTCGGCTTCTCGTCCTTTACCTGCTTGATCAGCTCGATGCCACTCCTGCCGGGCATGGACATGTCGAGCACCGCGACGTCGAAGTCGGCCCCGCGGACGCGCGCCATCACTTCCTGCCCGTTGGTCGCCTCCGCCGCCACCGTGATATCGCCGGTGTCCGCGAGAATCTCCTTCAAACCCGCGCGGACGATGGCGTGGTCATCCGCGAGCAGCACCCGGATCACGCGCGTTCCCCCGTACCGCGATACTGACTCACAGGAACCTTGACCTCGACCACGGTGCCGCCTTTCCGGGGGCTGTAGATGTCCGCGCCTCCGCCGAGAGTGCGCGCGCGTTCCTTGATGCCGAGGATGCCGAGCGATTTCCCGCCGTGGAGCTTTGCGGCGCCGAAGCCGATGCCGTTGTCGCATGCCGACACGATCAGGTCGTCGCCTTCGACCCGGATCGCCACCCGGACCTCGGTCGCCCGCGCGTGGCGAGCAACGTTAGTGAGCGCTTCCTGCACCATGCGGTAGACGGATGTGGTGAGCGGTTCCCTGAATTCGACCCCGTCCGCGCTCGCGTCCAGCCCGACGACGATGCCGGTGCGCTGCGAGAACTCGTGCAGCAGGTGCTCGATCGCGGGAACCAGCCCGAGGTCGTCGAGCATCGCGGGGCGCAGGTCGTACGCAATCCGGCGCACCGAGGTGACCGTGGAGTCCACGAGCCGCTTCATGCGCTCGACCTTTTCCTGCATCCTGTCGTCCGCGGCCGGCAGGCGGCCGGCGAGCCACGACACGTCCATTTTCAATGCCGTCAGCCATTGCGCCAGCTCGTCGTGCAGCTCGCGCGCGATGCGCATCCGCTCCGCTTCGCGCACTTCGTGCATCTGCTGGTAGAGATCGCGCAGCTGCCGCTGCGAGCGTTCGATTTCCTCCGCCGCCTTCACCCGTGCCGAAATATCGCGCAGGACCACGGTGAAAAGCTTCTTGCCGTCGACCGTCACCCGCGAGATTGACGCCTCGATCGGGAATTCCTCGCCGTCGGCGCGCAGGCCGTAGAGCACCATGTCGCTGCCCATACGGCGCATCGTGACGCCCCTCGCGTCGAAGCGCTCGACGTGGGCGCGGTGCGCGGCGCGGAAGCGCTCCGGGATGAAGCGGTCGAGCGGGCCGCCAACCGCCTCGGCCGCCGAACATTGAAAGATCCGCTCCGCTGCAGCGTTGAACAGGACCACATGCTGGCTCTCGTCCACCGTGATGATGGCGTCCATCGCCGACTGGACGATGGCGGTGTACGGCGACTGGTCTTTACCGCGCCGTGTGCCGGCACGGATCCGTCGCGTTCGCCTGGGGGAAATCACGGCTCCAGTATACCGAACCCCCTACTAGCACCGCCGCGGCGCCCCGGAACGATACCGTCCTCGGTGAGGCGGACCCGCAGCCGGGAAGCCGTCAAGCGCGCGTAGTCCCTCGCGAGCTCCTTGACCCGTATCGCCGGCGTCAGCGCGCCGCGCACCGCGTCGCGCAGAAAACCCAGCATACGAGGGTCGGCAACCAGAACGACCGATCCCGTGGTCCAGTTCCTGGCGATCGCTGCCGCCGCGCCGCCAATCTCCGTCGAGAAGCGCCGCTCGAGCTCGATGCGGTGCCGCTCGCGCTGTGCGCCCATGGGATGAACCGGCCCCGCTTCGCGGTTGGTGTTGGTCTCGGTCCGCGGCCGCCCCGTCACGCTGCGGCCGCGGCTCCTCAGGTCGGCGTTGCCGAGGCTCCCGCGCTCAACGAGCCGCACCTGCGCGCGCGGCGCATCGGTCTCCTGCAGCAGGAAGAGGCGCGCCCGCCTGCTGTCGGCGACCACGACGCAGACGTTGTCCATCCAGGGCTACCTCTTCGTCGCGGACCCGCGCGCCGTGACCACCGTATCCCGGGTGCAAATCTCGCCTATCGACATGGCAACCTCCCTTTCCAGTGCCGGGGTCGTCAACAATCGAAGTCGTCGACCGCGACCGCCACAAGCGCATGATGGAGTGTACTGCCCTCCAGGGGTCCAATCGGAATTTTTAGATGAACCTCGCCGATATTCGAGGACGCAACGCCACTATCTCCCTGGTCGCCGCGCTGACCCGGGCGGAATGCTATCCCCATCCGGTCGCCGAGGTGCGGATAATCGAAACGCATATTTCCTGGATAGTGCTGACTGGAGCGTACGCCTACAAGATCAAGAAGCCGGTACTCCTCGGCTTCCTCGACTTCTCCACGCTCGGGCTGCGCCGCCACTACTGCGAGGAGGAGCTGCGGCTGAACCGCCGGCTCGCCCCGGAGTTGTACCTCGGCCTGGTCGAGATCCGCGGCACGCCCGAGGCGCCGCGCGTCGACGGCGACGGCCCGGTACTCGAATATGCGATCAGGATGCGCGAGTTTCCGCAGGAGTCTCTCGCCAGCCAGGCTCTTGCGCGTGTGGCATTCGGCGCCCCGGAAGTCGACGCGCTTGCCGCCCTGGTCGCGCAGTTTCACGCCCGCGCGCCCCTGGCGCGGGCGCACGAGAGCCTTGGCGCACCCGAGGCGGTGCTGTCCTCCGCACTGCAGAACGTCGAGCAGATGCTGCCGCTCGTCAGGGCCGCGCCGGATGACCGTGCGCTGCGCGCGTTGCGCCGCTGGACCGAGCGCGAATTCGCCGCGCGCAGCGGCACCTTCGCGGCGCGCAAGCAGCAGGGCTTCGTGCGCGAATGCCACGGCGACCTGCACCTGGGCAACATCGTCGTGCTGGAGGGGCGGCCGGTGCCCTTCGACTGCATCGAGTTCAACGACAGCCTGCGCTGGATCGACGTCATGAACGAGGCCGCTTTTCTCGTAATGGACCTCGAGGACCGCGACCGCCGCGATCTCGCGTGGCGCTTTCTCAACCGCTACCTCGAGGCGACCGGCGACTACGCCGGGCTCGCCGTGCTGCCCTTCTACCTCGTCTACCGCGCACTGGTACGCGCCAAAGTGCATCTCATGCGCTCGCGGCAGGGCGGCCTGAGGCGCACCGAGAAGGCGCGGCTTGCACGCGCGTTCGAGGGCTACCTGCGCCTCGCCGGCCAGCTCGCGGCGCGGGAGCGACCCGCGCTGATCCTCGCCCATGGTCTCGCCGGCTGCGGCAAGACGACGCTCACGCAGCCGCTCGTCGAAGCCCTGGGGGCGATCCGGGTACGCTCCGATCTCGAGCGCAAGCGCGCGCATGGCGTCGCCCCGCTTGCGTCGAGCGGATCCGGGGTGGGGAACGGCCTCTACTCCGCGGTGATCAACACGGCAACCTACCAGCGCCTCGGCGAGCTCGCCCAGGAGGCGCTGCGCGCCGGGTTTTCGGTCGTGGTCGACGCTGCATTTCTCAAGCGCGCCGAGCGCGACGCCTTCCGCGCGATCGCAGAACGGCTCGACGCGCCGTTCACGATCCTGGACTTCCACGCGCCGCTGGAGGTGCTGCGCGCGCGGATCACCGAGCGCCTCGCCCGCGCGGATGACGCCTCGGAAGCCGATCTCGCCGTGCTCGAGCACCAGCTTCGCGCCCGCGAGCCGCTGACGCCGGCCGAAATGGCCGCGTCCTTCGCGGTCGACGCGACCGTCTCTCCTGCGCACGAAATGTGGCGCCCGTTGATCGTGCGCCTCCACCGGCCGGCCAGCGGCAAGACCCCGCGTCCGGGAGCGCGCACTCTCCGTCCGGACGATGGCCAGAGCGGTTGAACCACGCTGGCGCGAGCTCGGCAGGTTCCTCGACCACACCGTCGAGGCGATCATCGTCACCGATGCGAAGACCCGGATCGTCTACGTCAACCGCTCCTTCGCCCGGGTTACCGGCTATACCTGGAAGGAGGTTTCGGGCAAGACGCCGCAGCTGCTGCACTCGGGACGGCAATCCCCGGAGTTCTACGCCCACATGTGGAAATGCATCCGCTCGACCGGGCGCTGGCAGGGCGAGATCTGGAACCGCCGCAAGAACGGCGAGATCTACCCCGAGTGGCTGTCCATCACCGCGGTCAGGGGCGGCAGCGGCAAGGTGGGGCACTACCTGGCGATATTCTCCGACATCACCCTGCGCAAACGGGAGGAACAGGAGCTCTACGACCTCGCAACCCACGACGCCCTGACCGGCCTGCCCAACCGCTACTTCTTCAGCGAGCGTTTCCGGCACGCGATGGTGCGCGCGAAACGCGCAGCGAGCCTCGTCGCCCTCCTCTACCTGGACCTCGACGGCTTCAAGCCGGTCAACGACGCGCTCGGGCACCGCTGCGGGGACCGGCTGCTGCAGGCGGTCAGCAGGCGGCTCAAACGGTCGGTGCGGGAGGTCGACACGGTCGCGCGGCTGGGGGGAGACGAATTCGCCGTCATCCTCGAGCAGCTGTCACAGCCGCGGGACGCCGCGGCGACCGCGCGAAAGGTCCTCCAGGCGCTCGCCCGCCCGTACCTGCTGGAGGGGCACAAGGCGAAAGTCACGGCGAGCATCGGCATCGCCGTCTATCCGCTCGATGGTGACGATGTTGAAACTCTGCTCAAGCGCGCGGACGGCGCGATGTACCGGGCCAAATCCGAGCGCAGGAACGATTACCGATTCTGGGGCGACCCGTCTAACTTCACGCAGGCCAACTCGGCAACTCGGCGTCCGTGACAACGATGAATCCAGTACCAGATTTCCACGCTATGCTTCGGGCCCGACGCCTATCGGCGGCGGGGCGAGGTTGACGATGCGGTCGAACAACTTCTCGAAGTCCCGCGTGTCGCGGTCGCCCGCGAGCGGATCGCGATTCTCCTCGAAAGCGCGATCGATCGCCTGCCAGTCCCGCGCGCTGAGAAGCCGCTCCGCCATCGGGAACACGACGCTTTCCTCCTTGTGCATGTGCTCCCGGTATTCCCGCACGAACCTTGCCACGGCCTCCGCAAACGCCGGGAATTCCCTGTCGCCGCCCTCCTCGTAGCGCACCAGGCATTGCTCGAGCCGCCGCAGCGCATCGCCCCCCGCGGCATGTTCCTGCTCCAGGCCGGCGACGGCGGCTGCGGCTTCCCCGCCGCGCTTTCGCAGCGCGCTGAACAGGAAGCGGTCCTCTTTGGGATGATGCATGCGCTCGGAGAAGGTGTCGAGGTAGTAGATCATCGCGCGGAACACGCGCGGGTCGATCTTCGCCTTCCGCGCGCGGATCCTGTCCACCAGGTACTCCATGCCGTGCAGGATCGCCGCGATCGAGCGGTGCTCGTCGCGGATGATGTTCAAAGTCTTCGGCATGCGGGGCCCTCCTCGATCTCGCCGTGCGCGCCGCCCCTTGTGCGCCCGGCGAGCGCCGGTCAGGCCTATTTCTGCGAGAGCACGTAATCCACCGCCGCCTTGATCTCGGCATCCGACGCCGCGACCTTGGGATGCGCTTTTCCTTCCTTCAGCTTGGCCGCCAGCATGCCGCCGGCTTTTGCGTCGCCCTTGTACTTGGCTGCCAACTCCTTGTACGACGGGCCGACCTTCTTCTCGCTAACGTCGTGGCAGTTGAGGCAGCCCTTCGCCTTCACCACATCCGCGCCGGACTGGGCGAGAACCACGCCCGCCGCTACTGCGCCCGCGACCGCCACGACAAACCGCAGTGTCTTCATGGAGTCTCCCGTCAAGGAATTGTACGTTCTGGCACTCGACGCGTTGGTCCGAGGATACTGGTGCCGCGGCCGGTCTTATTGATCTAGATCAATCGGGTCACTGGCGGCCACCCCTATGCTCGTCGTCGCGGGTGCAGGCGCCCTCCGCCCTTAGTTGCCGCCCGGCAATCACAACGGCATGGCCGGCGCGCTCGCGCCGCATTGTGGGAGAAGGAGAATCGGGTGAACGATAGCATGCTCAAGCGCGTATGGAGGGTCTTGTGGTCACCCTCCAGCCGTTATTCCCTGGGCGCGCTGCTCATTGCGGGCGGGGCTGGAGGCATCCTGTTCTGGGGCGCCTTCAACTGGTCGCTGGAAATCAGCAACACCGAGAAATTCTGCATCTCCTGTCACGAGATGCGCAGCACCGTCTATCAGGAATTGACCAAGACGGTCCACTTCCAGAACCGGACCGGGGTGCGCGCGACCTGCCCCGATTGCCACGTCCCGAGGGAATGGCTGCCCAAGGTGATCCGCAAGGTCAAGGCCACGAACGAGCTGTTCCACAAGATCATCGGCACCATCGACACGCCGGAAAAATTCGAGAAGCAGCGCAAGAAGTTGGCGGAGAACGTGTGGAAGGAGATGAAGGCCAGCGATTCCCACGAATGCCGCAATTGCCACAACTTCCGCTCGATGGATTTCTCGAAGCAGAAGCAATGGTCGGCACCGGTGCATCAGGTTGCCATGAAGGAAGGCCAGACCTGCATCGACTGCCACAAGGGCATCGCGCACAAGCTTCCGGAGTAGACCCGTGATTGCGGTGAAGCCGGTACAATGAGGTCATCCGGGGAATGATTATTCCGCCCGGCGAGGAAGGAATCGCTCTCATGCTGGCTCCCGCGTTCCCGGACCGCCCGCTACTGTCCATGCGCTTCTCGAAGCCGCTGGTGATGTCGGTGGCACTCGCGCTCGCCGCAGCGATCTTCAGTTCGACGGACGCATGGGCGCAACCCGCGGAACGTAGCGGCAAGGACGTGGTCGACAAGGTTTGCTCAAAGTGCCACGCCACGGGCGCTCAGGGGGCGCCGAAGATCGGCGACAAGCCGGCATGGAGCAAGCGCGCATCGCAGGGGCTGTCGAGCCTCACCGAGCACGCGTTGACGGGCATCCGGCAGATGCCGGCGCATGGCGGAAGTCCCGACCTCACCGACTTCGAGATCAAGCGCGCGGTGACCTACATGGTCAATCAGTCGGGAGGGAAATGGGTCGAGCCGATCAGCAAGAAATCTCCGCCCGCCCCGCGCACCGGAGAAGAAGTCGTGAAGGCGCAGTGCTACAAGTGCCACGAGACGGGAAAGGGCGGTGCTCCAAAGATCGGGGACCGCGACGCATGGATTCCCCGCCTCAAGGAAGGGCTCGACGCCACGGTGCGCTCGGCCATGAAGGGCCACGGCGGCATGCCGGCCCGCGGCGGCATGGCCGATCTCAGCGATTCCGAGCTTCGCAGCGCGGTCATCTATCTGTTTCGGGGCCCGGCTCCTGGCAAGCGACCTTGAAGCCTTGAATCTGCACCGTTTGCCCTCCCAGCGCGCGCGCCGCCTTGATCCAGGTCAGCCCTTGATGCACACCTTGGGCCGCAGGAAGGCGACGCGGCGGGCAAGTCCGGCGCGTTCGGTCGCTTCCGCGACGAGATCGACGTCCTTGTAGGCACCGGGCGCCTCTTCCGCCACGCCGCGTAGCGAGCGCGTGCGAATCAGTATCCCCTGGCGCGCGAGCTCGTCCACCAGTTGCCGGCCGTGCCATTGCTTGAGCGCCTGCTTCCGGCTCATCGCGCGCCCCGCGCCGTGGCTCGCGGACGAAAACGCGCGGTTCTCGCTCTCGGCGTTTCCGGCGAGGATCCAGGAGCCCGTGCCCATGCTGCCGCCGATCACAACCGGCTGGCCGGTCGCGCGATACCGTTCCGGCAATGCGGGATGGCCCGGGCCGAATGCGCGCGTGGCGCCCTTGCGATGCACGTAAAGCAGGCGCTTTTTCCCATCCACCAGGTGCTGCTCGCGCTTGCACGTGTTGTGGGAAACGTCGAACAGCGTCTCGAGCTGCGCGCGTGGTATGAGGCGCGAGAAGCACTTGCGCGTGAGGTGCGTGAGGATCTGGCGGTTGGCGAGCGCGCAGTTAATCGCCGCGTTCATCGCGCCGATATACTGCTGGCCCTCGGGCGTGTTGATGGGCGCGCAGGCGAGCTCGCGGTCGGGGAGCCGGATCCCCAGGCGCGAGGCGGCTTTCGCGAGGCTCACCAGGTAATCGGTGCCGATCTGGTGGCCCAGGCCGCGCGAGCCGCAGTGGATCGAGATGAGGAGCTGCCCCTCGCGCAAGCCGTACGTCTGCGCCGCGGCCGCGTCATGGATGCGGTCCACCACCTGCACCTCGAGATAGTGATTGCCGGAGCCGAGCGTTCCCATCTCGCCGCGCTGGCGCTTCTTGGCGAGCGCGGAAACGTTCTGCGGCACCGGTCCGGCGACGCGCCCGCCCTCCTCGATGAACTCGAGATCGGCCGCCGCGCCGTAGCCGTGCTCCACCGCCCAACGCGCGCCGCCGGCCATTACCTCGTCGAGCGCCTCCTGGGAGAGCTTGATATCGCCCTCCTCACCCACGCCGGCGGGGATGTTTTCAGAAAGCTCGCGTGCAAGTGAGGGCAACTCTCCCGCCACGTCAGTCAACTGGAGATTGGTGCGCAGGCAGCGGATGCCGCAGGAGATATCGAAGCCGACGCCGCCCGCCGAGATGATCCCGCCCTGCTCGGGATCGAAGGCCGCAACGCCCCCGATCGGGAACCCGTAGCCCCAGTGCGCGTCGGGCATGGTCATGGCGGGACCGACGAGGCCCGGCAGACGCGCGACGTTGGTGATCTGCTCCATCACCTTGTTGTCCATCGTCGCGAGCAGCTCGCGGCTGCCGTAAAGCCTCACGTCGCCGCGCGCCTCGCCCGGCGCCGGCGCCACCGTCCACGACCACCCGTCGATTCTCTTGAGCTTCGAAAGGTCCATCGTCAGACGTCCACCACGCAACGGGCGAGCCAGCCCTCGCGCTCCTGCTTCACCTCGAGCATCGTGAGCGTCGCGCCCTTCACTTCCGTTCCGCGCTCGAGGTCGCGCCGCCACGGCTCGCCGCTCGCGCCGCCGCGCCAGCGCACGCCGTCGCGCTCGATCCAGAAGCGGCTGAAGACGAGCCCATGCTCGTGGGAGAGCCCGAGCAGCAGGTTCAACCAGCGCACCAGCGCGATCTCGACGTCGGCTTCCTCGAAATCGAGCGTCACTGACCGCTCCGGGCGCACCGCTGAGAGATCCGCCATGACGGCAAAAGTCGCCGCGGCGGCGGACTCGAACGCTTCCTCCAGCGTCGCGCCGCGGCCTATAACGCCGATGTCGGCGTCGTGCTCGAAGTAGTCATCGCCGCTGGAGGTGACGCTGCGCGGTGCGCTCATAGGGTGGTCTGTCGCCGGTTTGCCCGGTTGGTTGCTCATGCCCGCTTGCGGCGGCGCCGAGGCCGGGACTTCACGAGCCCCAGCTCGCGGCGCTTCTGGTCGCGCCACTTGCCGAATGGACGCGTGGTCGGATCGCCCGCGATTCTACTGCGCGTCGCTTCCTCGATCTGCCTGTCGGAGAGCGAGAAATCGAGCACCACGCGGTGCGGCTGCGCGACGTACCACGGCGTGTCGCAGAAGAACTCGAGCCGGTTGCCCTCGGGATCGAGGAAGTACACCGACCAGGCGTTGCCGTGGTCCACGGGATCGACCCCCTCCACCCGATTGGCGACCGCAAGATCGTGCATCGCCCTCACCTCCTTGAGGGAGGCGACGCGGAACGTGATCTGGTTGACCGTGGACCGCGTGCCCTTCTCGCGCCCCGTGACGAGGACGATCTGATGGTGGTCCTTCGGATCCTTGCTGAGGAAGGTCAGGCGGGGGCCGCCGCCCCTCAGCTCGCCCTCGTCCATCACCTTGAAGCCGAGGAGCCGGATATAAAACTCGCGCATCCTCGCCATGTCGCTCACGAAAAGGCCGATATGGCTCAGTTCCCACTTTGGCAGATCGGACATGGCGTCCTCCGTGCTCCTATTTGGCGTACTCGTCGTGCTTCGGCAGCGCCTGCGTCTCGACGTACCACGGCGCCCGCGATCCCCAGAAGATGCTGCCCTCCGGGCGCATATCGGGGCTCGCATCCAGAATCCCGGCGGGGACGAGGTAATTTTCCGTGCCGGGGATCTTGTGCGGGACGCGCGTGCCGCACTGGGTGCAGAAGCACACCGCGAAGCGCTTGGCGCCCGGCAGGTCGAAGCGGCGGATCAGCGCCTCGCCCGCGAGCCAGGTCAACTGGCTCTGCGGCAGGAAGATGTTCGCGGCGTGCGCGGCTCCGGTCGCCTTGCGGCAGCGGCTGCAGTGGCAGTACCTGAAACCCGAGAACGGCGGGCTGATTTCGAAGCGGACCGCCCCGCACAAGCAGCTTGCTGCCA
>JAHZNX010000328.1 GCA_020028375.1 Betaproteobacteria bacterium
CGTGAGACGCAATCCAGAAAATGCGGTCGCCAATCCGCGTACCGCCCTCAATGTCCGCTTCGGGATGGTTCTCGTCAGGTCTCAAAAACGAATTGAGATCGAATCTTTGCGGTGCGCCCGGATTCTCGCGCGCATAGACCCGCAGCACATTGTCCTCATCACTGGCAACAATGAACAAGGTGCCGCTTATCGCCACCGCCGCTGAGGGGTCGCACATCTCGGGGTATTCAATAGTACGAACATTCTGTTGAGTGACTGGCGATGGGAAGATTAGAGCTGCAACCGTTTCGATAAATGCCTTTAGGCTTCTCACGATGCACCCAATTTTTGCGGAAGGCGCAGCAACTCGCGCCCCTTCATCAACGGCCAACTAGGTTATCATTCAGAGTGCAGCGATCTGTTCAAAATTGCTCACATTGCACAGGCACTAGCTCCTTTCCGGCGCAAAATTAGCGTTTTCGGGATTGTGGCCGATGACGCGCGCAAAGCAAGACCCGCCGGGGGTGGCCGGCGGGCGTTGAAGAGCGTGATTGATAGTGGGGGGCAGGCGCCTACGGTGCAGCCTGCTTTTCCATGGCACGGCCGATGTTGATGATGTTGTCGGCGATCACGCCGAGCCCGACCCAGCGCTTCATTCCAGCCTCGCCCTTGTATCGGCAGCGGTTGAGACCGTGCCGTCGCTTGGCGACGCTGATGCGTCCCTCGCATCCCGTTCGCCACTTCTGGCCGTTGCGGAACCAGCGCTTCCTCTGCTCACGCTTGCGCTCGGGACTCTTGGTCGAGCGATTGGGAATGCAGACGCGTTTGACGCCCCGGGCTTTCGCTCCTGTCTCGTTCCTGGCGGAGTAGAATGCAGCGTCCGCCGCTACCATGCGCGGTGCGCGTCCCAGCATTGCCCGATGCGTGTCGATGGCTACAAGCAGCAGGTCAGAATCGCTTGGACGCCGATCATAGACCTCGTAATCGATCACGATCTGGTTCTCGGCCTCCTGTAGCTTCACCATCTTGCCGAACTCGTTCGGCTTGCCGGCCTTGCCTTTGCGAATGATCTCCGTCGATGGCTCGAACAGGCTGAAGAGCTTGCCTTCGGCGTGTGTGTCGCCGCGGAAGATACGAGCTCTCGTCTGCTTCATCACTTGCTTGACCAGGGGCACCATCGCGTCGAGCTCTTGGCGCAGTCCTTCGAGCGCCAGCTGCTTCAGCACGTTCCTCGCGCGCTTCGTTCCTCCGGCGATCTCTTTGGAGAACCGCTTCGCTTGTCCCACCACTCGGCTGGTCGCATTGAGCAGCTTGCCATAGGCTCGATTGAGCCTCTCCCGGCTCTGCTTGGCTCTGGAGCGAGCCGCCCGGGCGATGTCCAGGACCCGTAGCTTCACGCTGCGACCACGGTCGCACAGCTTGGCGCCAGTCTCGCCCGCGATCTTGCCGATCCTCTTCATGGTGCGGATCAGAACCCGCACGCCGTCGCCCAACAAGCTCGAATCGGTCGGATAATGCACGTTGGTCTCCACCACGGTGGTGTCCACGCGCATTTTGCGACCGGCCGACAAACCGTTGGCCTGCGCCAGCTTCACGAGCCTTTGGTGTATCTGCTTGACCACCTCGGGCCCCACCGCCACGCCCCAACGTCCCATCGTCTTTGCATCGGGCGTTTTGCCGGCGCCAACACGGGTGAACTCGCGGTACACCAGATTGGCGCGCACCTCGCGCTCGAGCACGGCGTAGCTCCAGTTGCGGATGTGCTTGAGGAGCAGCAGCCGCAATACCATCTCGGCAGGCGCTCCTCGCCGACCACGACTGCGGCTCTTGGCATGCCGTCTTGCCAGCGCCTCGTACACGGCCGCGACAATGTCCTCGTCCGACAGCAGCACGTCGGCGTGGTGCATCCAATCTTCACGAAGATCGCTCACTTCCTCCGCGATCAGTCCGTCGCCGAAGCTGAGCTGCGCCCGCCGCATCTCAATCATGCTGTTCCCTCCGCCTCCTCGAGGCGGCCCGTTCCGGACGCAACAGATCATGATTGAGCTCGCAAACGCCCTCGATCGCCTCCTTCAGCTCCTGATAATTGCTCAGCCAGCGGCGCACCTCAGCAACCCGCTCGCGGCGTACGCTGAACTGACGCGTACGTCCTCCCGGGTAGGTCACCGTCAGGACAAATACGTGATGCCCTTCGCCGCGCGCACATTTCGGGCATCCCTTGGTATGTCGGATCGTGCGTTCCAACAGGGAGCCGCGCAGCAACTCGCCGGTGATCGGCAACTTGCTGACCAGCTTCTGGCGCGCTCGGAGGGTCTGCTCGCGAATCATTCACAAGAATGAATCAGCGACGGCAGCGATCGTCAACTCCAATTCCGTCCGACCTTGCAGTTTTCCGCATACCGGCCGATTCTACGCAAACGTCAAACGTCACCGATTTTGCGCCAGAAAGTAGCTAGCTCATCAGCAAATCCGCGAATGCAAAGCCGTCGCGTTCGATTGTCTCGCCGACGGTCACCGCAATCCGCCGCTTGAGCATGGGGCCCGCCACCACACACGAGTGGAACTCGCCCTTCTCGCCGCAGGGATCGGCGCTCGACGGCAATTGGGCGAGCAGCGCGCGGTCGAAGCGGCGGCCGGCGAACTCCTTCGCAAGCTGCTTGAGATCGACGCAGACGAGATAAGTCTCGATGCCCGCATCGATCATGTCGCGCGCGAGCGCATCGGTCGGCCGCTGCCAGAGCGGAAACACCGGCGCAACGCCGGTGCCGGCGAGCTTCTCCTCGCGATAGCGACGCACGTCCTCGAGGAACAGGTCGCCGAAGATCACCTGCGTGACG
>JAHZNX010000092.1 GCA_020028375.1 Betaproteobacteria bacterium
CGCGAAGAGGCTCGCGGTGCACTGAGCCGCGCCCCGAACAGCGGTATCGACTGAGGAATCAACACAGACCCCGCTTCGGCGGGGTTTTTGTTGGATGAATGAATGACGGGGCCGCTATTAACTCTTGGAGTGCACGAAACTCTGCGCGCTGCTGCGCGCGCCGGCGCGCCCACGGTTGAGTGCTCGCTCGACCTGGACCGTTCGACGACGACGGTCGAGGTGGGCGAGGCGGAGTGGAGCTGGCAGGGCCAGCGCTACCCCTGGCTGGAGAGCTGCAAGGACCGGACCATTTACTACTGGACCGGCGAGGCTTTCGAGCCGGTGGCGCGTTTCACGACCTCACTGATCAAGTTGGTGCCGACGGAGTGGGGGCCGCCGACGTTCGAGATCGATGGCATCAAGATGTTGGCCACGGCGCAAGGCTCGCCCTATGCGGATGCCGAACGCAAGGTCGGCTTGATTCAACCGCGCGGCAAGGTGATATTGGACACCTGCGGCGGCCTGGGCTATTTCGCCGCCTGGTGTCTACTGGGTCAGGCCAGGCAGGTGCTTTCTTACGAGAAGAATCCCGACGTGATCTGGCTGCGCAGCCTCAATCCCTGGTCGCCCGCGGTGGGCGGCGCATTGACGCTGACCGAGGGCGACATCTCCGAGCAAATCGCCACGCTGCCCGCCGCGTCGGTCGACGCGATCCTGCACGACCCGCCGCGTTTTGGCATCGCCGGGGATCTTTACTCGCAGGTCTTCTATGACCACCTGGCCCGGGTGCTCAAGCGCAAAGGTAAGCTGTTTCATTACACCGGCGCTCCGAACCGGCTCGCCAGCGGACGCGATGTGCCTGCCGAAGTGGCGAAACGTTTGCGGCGCGCGGGGTTTGACGCGGAACTGATTGGCGATGGTGTGCTGGCGGTCAAGTGAGCCCGGGACACGCGCGTTCGAGTTCGGCCCGGGAGAGCTCGCGGAATTTTCCCGGTGCCAGCGCTCCCAGCTCGAGCGCGCCGTACGCCACTCGCTTGAGCCGCGTGACTTCGTGGGAGAGCGCGGAGAACATCCGGCGGATTTCGCGGTTCTTGCCTTCGGTAAGCCGGACGGTCAGGTGGGACTCCTTGCCGCTCGCTTTGCGCAGGATGATTTCTTCCGGCTGGAGCTTTTCTCCCGCATCGAGCAGTCCCCGCCGGAGTTGCTCCAGACTCTCCTCCGTCACTTTGCCGCGCACGGTGACCAGGTAAGTCCGGCAAATCGCGCTGCCGGGATCGGTAAGTCGATGGGCCAGACGCGTATCGTTGGTCAGGAGCAGGAGTCCGGAGGTCGCCCAATCCAATCGCCCGACCGCGATCAAGTGCAGTCCGGGTTCGGGAATGAGCGAGAAGACCGTGGGCCGGCCTTTTTCGTCCGAACGCGTGGTGACCACTCCGCGCGGCTTGTGCAGCAGGAAAGTCCGGTGAGCGGCCTTGGCGACGGGTTTCCCTTCGACCTCAATCCGGGCGCGCTCGGGAAATACCGGGTAAAGCGGGTCGTTCCGGAGAACTCCGTTTACTCTGACCTTGCCGCCCACGATCCACTGCCGCGATACAGTACGGGAAGCGATTCCAAGTTTTGAAAGCGCCCGTTCGAGCGGCACGTATCCTGGCTTCATCCTGTTCAGTGGCGTGAGGGGTGACGCAGTGATGATAACCTGAAGGCGTGTCGCGTCCTATCCACATCGCTTCGTCACCCGTGAAATGGAATTCGACGTCATTATCCTGGGCGTATCCAGCCCGGGGCACGCTGGGAATTGTTCCGGCAACAGCCGGGATCTACGCGTTACAGGACTGGCCGCCGCGCTCCGGCAAAATGCTGGCTCCAGTAGCGGTCGGTCAAGCTCGCGGTCGTGACCTGCTTGCCGCTTGACGGCGCGTGCACGAAGCGGTTGTGCGCGAGCCCGCTGCAGTCGAAACCTCGCGGTGAGCTTCCGCCGGGGCGGTACGGCTTGCCCCGCATTTCAAGCGCGTGCTTGGCCGCGCCGGCGCCAACGTCCGCCCCGGCTTGCTTCGGCGCGGACGAACATCCCCCCAGCGCAAGCACGATCAGCCCGAAGGCAGCGAGGGATAACTTGTCAATGTGCATACGGCGTCAGTAATGATTGGGCGGTATGCTGCGTCGGTGAATAATGCCACATTTGATCCGGTCATTTCAGGACTTCGGCGGCGCCGGCCACAGGATATACGGTGGCTTTGGTTCCTGTCCCGGGGGCAGGGCCTGTGGCGCAGGCTCGCCCACCGGGCCGAGCTGCCGCACGTACCGGTAAAACGACCGCAGGTCCGAATCGTTCCACAAGTTCAAGTTGAACCACGGCATCGGCGGGCGCGCCTTGAGCGCTTTCGCGTACTTCACCCACTGATCCTCCGACATCCGCGACAGGCTCAAGCGCAGGTTGGTCGCGTAGGTCGTGCCCCAAGGTCCGCGAAATCCGAGCGGGCTGCCGAGCAGCCAATCCTTCTCCGGTACTTTGCCGTCGCTGGGGGCGAAGCCGTCGCTATGGCAGTCATTGCAACTGCCCACCGTCAGCAGGTAGCGCCCGCGCTCGATCTGCTTCGCGGCACGCTTCGAGGTGCTCTTGGCGGCCTGCGGTTCGGCGCCATGAGCGGCGGGCGCCGCCGCGATCGCCAGCGCCGCCAGTGCCGCAATGGGTGTGCTCATCGTCATGCGTATCCTTTTGTTAAAGGTTATCCGTCGCGGCAAGTATAATCCTAGAGCGACGAAGAACTGCCTGATCGAGCTCGCGGAGCTGCCGCAGGGGCATCACTCGAGTGATGAGTGACTTTGGGCTTACGCGTTTACGCGTGGCGCTGCTGTCAGCAGTCCTTCGCTCTCGAAGCGCAAGTAGAGCTCGCGGCACGCCCAGGCATCGGTGGCGGCGTAGTTGATCTGCGCTGGCGAGAGACGCGGCGCGGCCCAGTTGGAGGTGCGGTTACCCTTGGGAATGCGGAACCCGAGGAACATTCCGGCGAGATTGCGCACGCCGGTCTGGCCGAGGCCGCGGCGGCGCGCGACGACGCCGAGATCGAGCACGTTCTCCACGGTGAAGGGAAAGACCAGCTTGAGCTGGCGCAGGTCGTAGGCGAGCCCGACGCCGGCCTTGACGATTTCCGGTTTCGCCAGCAGTTCGACGAGGGCGGGGAACACGTCCAGGCGGCTCAGCTGGAACAGGTATACCGCCCGCGCCGTGGCGGCCTGGACGAGGCAGGGCAGGTGGCGCTCACCCTTCGCGAACGAAGGCCGCGTCTCCGTATCGAGGCCGACGACGCGCTCCTGCCGGATGTCCGCCCGCGCCTGCTCGAGGTCCTTCAGCGTTGCCACCAGTGACACCGCACCGTCATAGCGGCGGATGGGCAAATTCGCCAGGTCTTCCTTGGAGATGCTTCGCATCGGTGGATACCGGTGAGAGTGATGAGTGATGGATTGTACGGCGAAAGCAATGATTGATCCTCGTGCCCATGGCGCGTATAAGCGATTCGGGAGTCTTGCAGGAGCGCGAACCATGGACGAGATCGTCGTGAAGCGTGTCCTTTTTCCCATGATGCTCGTCTTGCTCGCGCTCGGCGCGAGGGCCGAGCCGGTGGTGCGGATCGTCGCGACCGATCCGGCGATCGATGCGACGCTCGGGCGCGATGAGTCGTTCTACGTGCGCATCGAATTCACGACCGATGAACCGGTCAGCATCTGGGCGCGCCCGTATTTCCGCGCCAAGCAGGTGCAGAAGGCAAAAAGCAACCCGTCGATGCGGCACACCGGCGCGGGCCACGCGCTCGGCTGGTTCTCGCTCGACGGCGTCGACGCCGTGGACGAGGTGCGCATCAAGCTGGGCGGGGGCAAACGTTACCGCGAGTGGGACGTGGCGAGCTATCCGGTCAGCCTGACCGGCACGGGCCTCCCGGCTGCGCAAAGGAGCCGGCCGGCGTGGGTGGAGGAAATGCTGGCCGAGGAAAAGGAGCGCTACCGGCAGGATTACGAGCGGCGGATGAGCGAACCGGTGTCGACCGGCAGCATGCTGTTGATGTCGGCCTTCATGCTCGGGGTGCTCGGGCTGCTGCTGGTGGGCGCTGGGTCGCCGTTATGGGGCCTGTGGAAATGGCGCGGCGGCTGGCGCATCGCGGCCGCCGTCCCGGCCCTCATGATGGCCTTTGTCATCGGACGGATCGTGGTGGACACGGCGCGCGACCCGACTTCCCACAACTTGTGGCCGTTCGAGATCCTGATATGGGGGGGCGCCAGCGCGGTCTTGATGGGCGCGCTCGCGCTCGTCAAGTGGCTTGGCCAAAGAGCTTGATATCCCTTATCCTTGGGCCGTCGACCCACGAGCCATGAGACTTTCGATGCAGCTCACCGCCGAGAAGCCCGCCACCGGCACCATTCGCGCCCGCTTCAACTACATCGTCGATACCGGGGTGCCGCCGGTGCGCTACATCGATTGGCCGGAGATGGAGCACCAGGCGGTCCCGCCGCAATACCGGCAGTACGAGATGACGATCCGCAATGGCAGGCCGCTGCGCGACACCTTCAGCCTCGACGTCCATGGCTTCGTGTTCGCCGACCATCCCACGCAGGTCACGGACTTCACGGATGACGCGGAGCGCGCGCGCGTCTACGACCCGGAGGTGCAGGCGCTGATCAGGAAGCATTCCGGCGCCTCCAAAGTCGTGGTGTTCGACCACACCATCCGCGCCAGCGACGAAGAGATGCAGAAGGCGGAGAACATGCGTCCGACGGTGAAGAGCGTGCACAATGACTATACCGAGACGTCCGCGCCGCGGCGGCTGCGCGAGATCGTCGGCGATGCCGAAGCCGAGCGCCGCGTCGGGAAGCGCTGGGCCATCATCCAGGTGTGGCGGCCGATCCGCGGCAGGGTGCTGATCGATCCGCTCGCCATTTGCGATGGCCGCAGCATTCCGCAAAAGGGCTTCATACGGGTTGAGCGCCGCTACAGGTACCGTACCGGCGAGGTCTACCACATCGCCCACAACCCGGCGCACGAGTGGTACTACTTCCCGCAGATGGAGCGTGACGAGGCCCTGGTGTTCAAGGTATTCGATTCCGATGCCGCCAAGCCCTCGCGCTTCACCGCGCACAGCGCGTTTGATGATCCCGATACTCCGGCGGGAGCGCCGCCGCGCGAAAGCATCGAGACCAGGACGTTCGCGTTCTTCGACTGAGCCGTGCGTCTAGACAGGTGGCTCTGGGCCGCGCGCTTCTTCAAGACCCGCAGTCTCGCGCAAGCCGCAGTCGTTGGCGGCAGGGTGAAGCTCAAGGGCGAGCGGGTGAAGGCCGCAAAGGAGATCGCGCCCGGAGCGCAGCTCACCATCCGCATTGGCGAGCTCGAGTGGGCGGTCACCGTCAGGGCGTTGTCCGACAAGCGCAGGCGGGCGGACGTAGCCCGCGAGCTATACGAAGAGGATGAGGCGAGGCGCGCACGGCGCATGGCCCAGGTTGCCGACCGCCGCGCGCAGGCGAGCGTGTGGGGCGAACGCAAGGGCCGGCCGACCAAGCGGGATCGGCGGGAGCTGGAGCGGTGGAGGAGGGGAAGAGGAAGAGGCGAAGGCTGACGGCGAAAGAATCGCGCGCTTCGTAATTAGAGAGGCCACGCTCGGTCAACGAGAAATCGAGCGTGGCCTCTTTGAGTTTCCCGCGCTATTTCTTCATGGCCGGAGCATCCTTCGGGTCTAGATAGCTTATCCCCCAAGGTCCTGTCCCATGGAGTTGAATGACGACTTCCTTGTCCGTCGAGTAGGCGAACATCGGCTTGCCTGCGTCAATCGAAAAATAGCCACCGGGGCCAAATGCCCGGGTCTTCTTGGCGTCGAACTTATCGCCCGCGGCAAAGTGCAGAGTGCCTGACAGGATCGTAACGTTTTCAGTGGCCGGGTGGGTATGCACCTTTATATCGGTTTTCGGCGGTATCTTGATACGCATCACGAACGGTCCCGCTGACTTGGGGTCGCCGTGAATGACCGCGGTTTTCGCACCAGGGCCGATGGACGGAGCATCCACCCATTTGATGTCGCGCGGCGTTACACCTGTATAGTCCGCGGCCCAGGCTGGAGTTCCCATGAAGCCCCCCAGCCCCATGGCAAATCCGACCGCGACAAGCTTGATTGATTTCATGATTTCCTCCTTTGTCGAAGTTACGCGATTCACGCTTGCTAGATGCGTGCACGCTCAAGGGCGTCCGGCGCACGTGGTACGAGTATAGCCCTCACCGGGCGAGACGCGCCAATCCGGGGAAATGCGTCAGAATAGGAGTCTGGGAGCCTTCCATGACACATGTTCTGGTTTCCGTGAAATGGGGACGGAGCCCTGATTCTCTACCAGCGGGAGCACGCAATGACTCCACGCCCTGAACCTTCCCGCGAGTTGTTGCGCCCGCTTGCGCACCGCGGCCTTCCGATCATGGGTGACCCGGAGGACGACGACGAGGAGGAAGAGGAGGAGAAGAAGAAACGGGAAGAAGAGGAGGACGAAGAAGACGACGACGGCGAGGGCGACGAAGAGCCCTGGAAGGTGAACAGCTAGACCCGAATCTTGAGGCGGAAGGCTCACGATTCACCGATCTCGACGAGTGCGGAGCGGGGGGAGGTAAATCGGGGACAGACCACCATTTCGGTGGAGAAAAACGCGGTCTGTCCCCGGTTTTCCCATATGGAGCGTCGAATGAAAACTCCGCTCGAACTGCTCGCGGCGGGATGCGCCGCCGCGCTGTGCCTCTTCACGACGGGAGCCCCGGCGCAGGCCGCTTCGACAGGCTCAGGACAGGACTACCCCAGCAGGCCGATCCGGCTGATCGTGCCGTTCGGCGCGGGCGGGGGCTCGGACTACGTGGGGCGGCTGGTGGGCGTCAAGCTCACCGAGCAGATGGGCCAGCAGGTCGTTGTGGACAACCGTCCCGGGGCGGCGTCGCTGGTGGGCACCGAGATCGCGATGCGCGCGGCCCCCGACGGCTACACGCTGCTCCTCGCGGACTCGGGCTTCACCATCAACATTGCCTATTACAAGAAGGCCAAGTACGACGCCCTCAAGGATTTCGACCCGATCACCGTCGTCGGCGAGGCGCCGTACCTGCTCGCCGTGCATCCCGCGCTCCCGTACTCGCGCAGCCTCGGGGACTACATCGCGGCGGCAAAGTCGCAGCCGGGCACGATCAACCTCGGGTCGGCCGGCAACGGCAGCGGCACGCATTTCTCGGGCGAGCTGTTCAAGCTGCGCGCGGGCGTCACGATCACGCACGTCCCGTACAAAAGCGCCGGGGCGTCGGTCGCCGACGTCGTGGGCGGCCAGATCCAGTCCACCATGACCTCGCCGCCGCCGGCGCTGGCGCTGGCAAAGGCGGGGCGCCTCAGGATCCTCGCCCAGGCCACGATGAAGCGCACCGCGCTACTCTCCGACATCCCGACCTTCGAGGAGGGCGGAGTCCCCGGCGTTTACGTGACCAACTGGTACAGCGTGATGTCGGTCGGCGGCACTCCCAAGCCGGTCTTGAAGCGCCTGCACGAGGAATTGATGCGCGCAATCGCAGCGCCGGACACGCGCGAGCGCCTCGCCACGGGCGCGCTGGAAGCCGCGCCGACCACCCCCGAGCAGTTCCGCAAGAAGATCGAGGGCGAGCTCAAGCGCTGGGCGGCGGTGGTGAGGGATGCCGGAATCAAGCAGGAGTAACTGATGAGCGCGCCGGACTGGAAATCGATACGCAGCGAGTTCCCGACGCTCGCCCACTGGACCTATCTCGACTGCGCGCGCAAGACGATCCCGCCGCGCTGTCAGGAGCGGGCGATGCAGGACTACACGCGGGACGTGTACGAGAACGCGGGCGCGGATGCCTGGTCCGCGGTCAGCGTCGCGGAGACCCGTGCCGCCCTGGCGCAGCTCCTGGGCGCGAAGCCGACCGAGATCGCGTTCACCAAGAACACGACCGAGGGCTTGAACATCGCGGCGCACGGCTTCGATCTGCGGCCCGGCGACAACGTCGTGCTGACGGACCTGGAGCACGTGGCGAACGTCTGGGTGTGGAAGCACTGGGAGGCGAAGGGCGTCGAGATCCGGCTCGCGCGGAACCGCGAAGGGCGGCTGCCGCTCGAGGCGTTCCTCGAGAAGATGGACGCCCGCACGCGGGTCGTCTCCACCGCCTACGTTACCTACGGCAACGGCTACCGCGTCAATCTGCCGGAGCTCGGCCGCGCCTGCCGCAGCCGCGGCGCGCGCCTGGTGGTGGACGGCGTGCAGGGCATCGGGATACTCGGGGCGCGGCTCGATGCGCTGGGCGCCGACATCATCGCCTCCGGCGGGCACAAGGGGCTCCTCGGCCTGACCGGCTCCGGGATCGTCTATTGCCGCGAGGAGCTGGTGAATGAGCTGCGCGCGGACTTCGTGAAGCAGCCTTCAGCGGAACCGGCGGGGCTCGCCCACGTCGTGAGCCAGTTCGACTACGTGCGGACCGCGCACCGCTTCGAGGGCGGCAATCCCAATTTTCTCGGCATCCGCGTGTTTCGCGAGGGCGCGGAGTTCCTGCGCGCGATCGGGCTCGACCGGATCGAGCAGCGCGTGCGGGAGCTTACGACCGCGTGCCTGAAGCTCCTCAAGGCGGCGGGCCTCGACAGCCAGACGCCGAACGTGTGGGAGGAGCGCGCCCACATCATCAACGTGCTGGTGCCGGATGCGGCGAGCCTCATGAACCGGCTGCGGGAGAAGCACCGCGTCGTCACGAACGTCAAGGACGGCGCGCTGCGGCTGTCGATGAGCTTCTACAACGACGAAGAGGACCTCGAGCGCACTGTACGCGCGCTCAAGCAGGAGCTCGGAGGCAAGCCCGCGGCCGCGCGGAAGGCACCGTCCGCCGCCTGAGAAGACCCGGGATTACCGAGCCGCGCGCAGCGCACCGCGGCGGGTTCGCGCCGCGCGCGCTTTCGCCCGGTACGTCGGCCGCGGCTCGTCCGCTTCGTCCCGCCTGCTCGTGTGCACGCGGCCCCGCAGCCAGACGGCGAATTCCCGCTCGCTGAGCTTGCCTTCGGCGAGCGCAAGATAGAGCGGATACAGCTCCAGGTCTTCCGCGTCGAGCCGTGCGCCGTTCAATTCGAGGAAGGTTTCGCAGGCCACGGCCGCAGTACGCTTGTTGCCGTCGACGAAGGGATGGTTGCGGGCAAGCCCGCTGGCAAGGCTGGCTGCAAGGTCGGCGAGGTCCGGCGCAGGATCACCGTAGGCATGGAGTTGCCGGGGACGCGCGAGGGCCGACTCCAGCAGCCCTTCGTCGCGCACGCCGGCGCTGCCGCCGTGTTCGGAGATCTGGCGTTCGTGGGTGGCGAGCACCAGCGCCTTTTCGAGCCAGACGATCATCGTCAGCTTGCGGCGAGCTTGCGGAGCAGGGCGCGGCGCTTGCGCATGACGCGCTCGGCGACTTCCATCTGGCCGGCGAGCTTGGGATCGAACGGCGTGAGCTTGATGCCGTCGGCGAGCTCGGTTGCGTAGAGCGCATCGCCTTTCGCGACGCGCAGCCGCGCCAGCAGCTCCCTGGGCAGGATCACGCCGGCGGAGTTTCCGATCGCGGTGATCTTCAATTTCATGACGAGTCTCCGGGGACAGGTTATAACGTATGTTATCACGGCCGGATGAGCCTCCCGTCCCTCGCGTTCCGGATCGAGCGCTTGACGCAGCTCAATTCCCGGCGCGCCGGCCGGGCAGTGGATCGTGACGATGGGGAGCAGCTTGTCAGATCCTGCGAGCGGGAAGAGAATTCCCGGGCGAAACCGGAGACAGACCACGTTTTCCATCACCCATCACCCAGGAAAGGGGAGCGAGCGTGCAACATAAAGCCGTGGCAGCAAGCTGCTTGTGCGGGGCGGTCCGCTTCGAAATCAGCCCGCCGTTCTCGGGTTTCAGGTACTGCCACTGCAGCCGCTGCCGCAAGGCGACCG
>JAHZNX010000329.1 GCA_020028375.1 Betaproteobacteria bacterium
ATCCTGTCGGCCGACTTCGCCCGTCTCGGCGAGGAGGTGCAGCGGGTGGTCGCCGCCGGCGCCGACCTCGTGCACTTCGACGTGATGGACAACCACTACGTTCCCAACCTCACGGTGGGGCCGCTGGTGTGCGAGGCGATACGGCCGCTCACCAGGGCGCTGATCGATGTCCACCTGATGGTGAAGCCGGTGGACCGGCTCGTGCCCGATTTCGCCAAGGCGGGCGCGAACATCATCTCGTTTCACCCCGAGGCCTCCGAGCACGTCGATCGCACCATCGCCCTCATCAAGGAGCAGGGCTGTAAGGCGGGCCTCGTGTTCAATCCGGCGTCGCCGCTCGCCTACCTGGAGCACGTCATCGACCAGCTTGATCTCATCCTCGTCATGTCGGTCAATCCGGGATACGGCGGTCAGAAGTTCATCCCGCAGGCGCTGAAAAAGCTCGCCGCCGCGCGCGCGCGCATCGACGCGAGCGGGCGCGACATCTGGCTCGAGGTGGACGGGGGCGTCAAGGTGGAGAACATCGCGGAGATCGCGCGCGCCGGGGCGGACACGTTCGTCGCGGGCTCGGCGATTTTCAGCACCCGGGACTACAAGGCCACGATCGACGCGATGCGCGCCGAGCTCGCCAAAGCGTAGAGGGATTAACCGCCAAGCCGCCAAAGAGCAATCAAGAATAGAACTGGTGAGGCGCGGAGTTCCGGGCACGCCTGCCGGTCGCCACGGCTCCGCTCACTTCCAGTTCAATAGAGTTTGAATGCAGTTTGGCGTCTTGGCGGTTCAATCATGAAACGGCGTTTTCCGCTGCGCGTCAAGGCCGTGATGATCGACCTCGACGGCACGCTCGCCGACACCATTCCCGATCTCGCGGAGGCGGCGAACCTGATGCTGCGCGAGCTCGGGCGGCCCGCGCTCGAGCCGGCGCTCATACGCACCTTCGTCGGCAAGGGGATACCGAAGCTGGTCGAGCGCGCGCTCGCCGGCGGGCTCGAGGGACGCGTGGACGAGGGGCTCCTCGCGCGGGCGCTTCCGATCTACGAGCGCTGCTACGCCGAGGTGAACGGCAGGCACACCGTAATTTTTCCGGGCGTGCACGAGGGCCTGGAGAGACTGCGCGCCATGCGGCTGCCGCTCGCCTGCGTGACCAACAAGGCGGAGCGCTTCACGCTGGCGCTGCTCGAGCAGCTCGGGCTCGCGCGCTGCTTCGAGCAGGTCATCGCCGGCGACACGCTGCCGCAGAAGAAGCCCGACCCGCAACCGCTGCTGCACGCCTGCCGCGGCTTCGCCATTCTTCCCGGGGACATGCTGATGATCGGTGACTCGGCGAACGACGTCGAGGCGGCGCGCGCCGCGGGCTGCCCCGTGTTCTGCGTCGATTACGGCTACAACGAGGGGCGCGACGTGCGCGAGTTTGACGTTGATGCTATAGTAGCGTCGCTGATCGAAGCTACCCGGCTGATTCAAAAAGCATAGTCATGCACAACGCGGATTACGGAACCGAGAAGCAGGCGGCCCTCGTCTGGCGCCGCTGGCGCAGCTAGCCAGGCCCCGGCGCGCTTCGGGCGCGCCCGTGTTTTTCGAACGCTGTCCGTTTTCGTGGAGTGATGTATGACTGAAGCTGAGTTCGCCCGCCTCGCCCAGGCGGGCTACAACCGGGTTCCCGTGGTGCTCGAGACGTTCGCCGATCTCGACACGCCGCTTTCCATCTACCTCAAGCTCGCCAACCGGCGCCATACCTACCTGCTCGAGTCGGTGGTGGGCGGGGAGCGCTTCGGCCGTTACTCGTTCATCGGGCTGCAGGCCGAGACGCGGCTCGAGGTTCGTGGCGACGTTTGCGCGGAGATCCGCGGCGCAAAGGTGGTGAACGAGCAACGGGTCCCGGATCCGCTCGCTTATGTCAGCGACTACCTCGCGCGCTTCAAGGTCGTGCAGGACGCGAGCCTGCCGCGCTTCTGCGGCGGCCTCGTCGGCTATTTCGGCTACGACACCGTGCGCTATATCGAGCGGCGGCTCGCCGGCGCGCGCAAGCCGGACGAGCTGGGAACGCCCGACATCCTCTTGCTGGTGTCCGAGGAGATCGCGATCGTCGACAACCTGTCGGGGAAGCTCACGCTGGTGGTCTACGCCGAGCCGGGCAAGCCCGGCGCGTTCCAGGCGGCACGCGTGCGGTTGCGGGAGCTGCTCGCACGGCTGCGCGATCCGGTGGCGATCCCGGCGGACGTGCGCGGCGCATCACAACCCGCGGTTTCGGGATTCGGGCAGGCCGCCTATCACTCCGCGGTCGAGCGGGCGAAGCGCTACATCTTCGAAGGCGACATCATGCAGGTCGTGCCCTCGCAGCGCATGGCGAAGCCGTTTCGCGCCACGCCGCTCGCGCTCTACCGGGCGCTGCGCACCATCAATCCCTCGCCCTACATGTACTACTTCGACATGGGGGATTTCCACGTGGTCGGGGCCTCGCCCGAAATCCTGGCGCGGCTCGAGGGCGAAACGGTGACGGTGCGTCCGATCGCCGGCACCCGCCGCCGCGGGGCGACGCCCGCGGAGGACGCCGCGCTCGAGAAGGAGCTGCTTGCCGACGAGAAGGAGCGCGCCGAGCACATCATGCTGGTGGACCTGGGACGCAACGACGTCGGCCGCGTGGCGCGGACCGGCAGCATCCGGGTGACCGAGCAAATGGTGGTCGAGCGCTATTCGCACGTGATGCATATCGTATCGAACGTCGAGGGCAGGCTGAAGCCCGGCCTCAATGCCGTCGACGTGCTGCGCGCGACGTTTCCAGCGGGAACCGTTTC
>JAHZNX010000093.1 GCA_020028375.1 Betaproteobacteria bacterium
TCCACTTCATCTTCGCGAGGTAGAGCAGCGCGATCACCACGGCAATTCCAACCAGGTTGCCGGTACCGAATGAATTGACGAACCCGGCCGCGTTCTGCATCACCGACTGAACGAAGCCCCCGGCTTCCTTGCCGAGGATCAGGCCGATCAGGATCACGACCAAGAGAAAGGCGAACAGTATTTCAACGATATGCCACAGGATCTTTTTCGCCTTGTCCAGAATTTCGCTCATGGGCGCCTCCTAACGAGCGCAAAACAAAGGGCGCTTGGCAGCGCCCTTCATCCTGTTACCCGTTCACTTCACCGGCTCAACCGGGCGAGCGCTTGGCAAAAAGCCAGACGATGATGCCGAGCGCAATCAGACCCACCAAGCCGGCTTTTCCGAGCAAATCCACCATCCCGACGAGGTTGCCTATGACCCCGCCAAAGAAAGGGAGATTCGGCCCGAACAGGACCGTCGCGACGATCGCAACTGCAACAAGCGCCAAACCCATGTCAACGATCTGACCGATTGCCGTCCTGACTTTATCCATGAGTGCTCCCCCGTCGTGGTTGAACAAGGTGCGGAAGCCAGTAACCACCCTCCGCGCCCGCTACGATACCAAACTGGGGAGAAAAAGTACACTGAAAATTCAATATTCGGGGTAGCCGTCCGCGGCCTCCCCCAAGGAAGCCATTGTATTCCAATGGGATATTCTCAGAAGGCCAGACGCACGAACCGCAGCTGGCTTTGCACCAGGTCGGGCACGATTACCGTGAGCCCCTTCTCGTCGGGAATGACGCAGAAATCGGCCGGGCCCTTGAACCCCGAGGCGAGGGTCTGCATGCCCGTCTTCGGGCTCCAATGCGAGAGCGATCCCGAGTTCCAGTCCGTGACGAGCAGGCTGCCGTCCCGCATCTGGTACACGCCGTCGAGCCGCCCGATTTCCTTCGCCAGCGTCGTGATGTCTCCGCTCTTGCTCACCGAGTAGATGCCGCGAGCCTGCTTCGGGGAGAGGAAACCCACTGCCAGTAGCGAGCCGTCGCGGGCCGGATAAAGTCCGTTGGGGTTGATCGATTTTCCCGCGAAGACGACCGCGATCTGCGGCGTGCCTTCATGGTTGAGGAAGTCGGCCGGCTCCACGCGGTAGAGCAAGTCGTTCCGGTTGTCGCTGATGAAAAGCGCGTTGCCCTGGACCGCCGGGTCATTGGCGAAGCCCATCCCGGGCAGGTCGAGCTTTCTTCCCTTGCGGGATTTCAGATCGAAGACCCATACCGCGTCGATGTCGGTGACCCACAGCCGCTCGCCCCTGACCCAGATGCCCTTGGGCTTGTGGAGCGTTTCGCCGTGCGCGGGAAGAAACCGGTCCTCCAGGACCTTGCCATCCAGCGACAGCTTGCTGATCCTGCCCTTGCCGTCCTTCTCGGCGGGCTTCAGCTCGGATCCGAACTGGCCCATGTACAGCACCTTGGCCCTGGGGTCGTAGGCGACCGACTCGGGAAACGCAAAGCCCCCGACCATCTGGTCGGAGATGACTCGCAGCCCCTTGCCCCCCTGCCCGGACGCGTCTCCGGAAATTCCCAGTTGCGCAACGGCCATGCAAACCGAAAGCACCAGACCCACCGGCATTCCCTTGCTCATGGCATCCTCCTCTTGAAAGATGGCTGACCTTGACCGTCAGCGCGCCACTATAGCAGTCGTCACCAGGCAATGCTTCCTCCGTCCACCGGGATGATCGCGCCGGTCATGAAATTGGAGGCGTCGGAGGCGAGCAGCACGGCGACGCCCTTGAGATCGTCCGGCCCGCCGGTGCGCCCGAGCGGGATCTCGCGCAGGATCTGCTCGCCGCCGCGCTCGAACAGCTTCTGGTTGATCGGCGTGACGAAGAATCCCGGGCAGATGCAGTTGACGTAGATATTGTGCTGCGCCCACTTGATGGCGAGATCGCGGGTGAAATTGACCAGCGCCCCCTTGCTCGTGCTGTACACGATCGAGTCGTAGGCCCTGGGGTTGCGGCCCTGGAGCCCGGCAATCGAGGCGATGTTGATGATCTTGCCGCGCTTCGCCTTGATCATCTCGCGCCCGAAGATCTGCGAGCAGATGAAGGGCGCGGTGATATTGAGGTCCATGATCTGCTGCCAGCGGTCGAGCGGCATCGTCTCGGCCGGCGCGACCCATGCCTTGCCCGCGTTGTTGATGAGCACGTCCACGCGCCCGAATTTCCGGAGCGTTGCGTCCTTCACCGCCTCCACCTGATCGGGCTGGGTGACATCGGCGGCCAGCCCGAGCGCTTTCACGCCGAGCTTCTCGATCCCGGCGGCGGCTTCCTCGCAGTTCTCGAGCTTGCGCGAGCAGACGACGACGTTCGACCCGGCTTCCGCCAGGCCCGTCGCCATCTGCAGGCCGAGTCCCGTCGCTCCGCCCGTCACCACGCTTACTCTTCCCTGGAGATTGAACAGTTCTTTCACGGTTGCCATATGACTGTCCTCATCACGCATCTTTCAGAAGTTGCGCCGCGATGATGTTGCGCTGGATCTCCGAGCTGCCCTCGTAGATGCGCGTGATGCGCGCGTCGCGGTACGCTGTCTCGATCCCCGCCTCGCGCATGTAGCCCATGCCGCCGTAGATCTGCACCGCGCAGTCCGCGACCTTAGCCAGCGCCTCGGTCGCGAAGAGCTTCGCGGCCGAGGCCTCGAGCGTGCCGCGCTCGCCGCCCAGCATCGTCTCGACCGCGCGCCAGGTCAGCAGCCGCGCGGCGTCCCGCGCCACGCCCATGTCGGCGAGCATCCATTGCAGGCCCTGGTGCTCGGCGATTTTCTTCCCGCCCTGCACGCGCGTCTTCATGTACTCGACGCAGCGCTCGATCAGCCGGTCCATCATGCCGCAGCAGCGCGCCGCGATCGTGACGCGCCCCATCGTCAGCGTCTTCAGGGCCTGGACGTAGCCCATGCCCTCCGGACCGAGGAGATTCTCGGCGGGAATCTCGCAATTATTGAACGCGAGCGGCACGGTGGTCACCCCGTGCATGCCCATCTTGTGCTCGTTGCGCCCGATCGCGAACCCCGGGAAGCCGCGCTCGAGGATGAAGGCCGAGATGCCCTTGATGCCCTTGGACCTGTCGGTGATCGCCATCACGGTGAAAACCTGCGCGACGCCGCCATTGGTGATGAAGGTCTTCTCGCCGTTGAGGAGATAGCGGTCGCCCTTGCGCACCGCGGTCGCGCGCATCGCCGCGGGGTCGGACCCCGCCTGCGGCTCGGTCAGCGCGAAGCAGCCGAGCCATTCCCCGCTCGCCATGCGCGGGAGGTACTTCTTTTTCTGGGCTTCCGTGCCAAGCGCGACGATCCCCGCGGTGCCGATGCCGGTGTGGTTCCCGAGGAAGGTGGCGAACGCGTAGCTGGTCCGCCCCATCACCTCCTCGATCGCGCACTTGCCCGCGAGGTCGAGCCCGATGCCGCCGTACTGCTCGGGGATGGTGATGCCGAAGAGCCCCATCTCGCGCGCCATGCGCACGAGCTCATCGGGGATCGCATCGTGCTCCTCGATCCAGCGCGCGCGCGGGTCCACCTCCTTCTCAACGAAGCGGCGCACCTCTTCGCACAAACGGACAACTTCGGGAGAGAGCTGCATGGCTAGTTTCCGGTTTTCGGACGGATGAGCGCATCCGCCGCCTTCACGCCCTTGCCTTTGGCAAAGACGAAGAGCGGATTGATGTCCAGCTCGCCTATGTGATCCTTCAAGTCTACCGCCAGCGCGGACAGCCGTACGATCGCATCCACCAGCGCGTCCACGTCGGCCGGCGGCCGCCCGCGCGCGCCGGCCAGCAACGGGTAGCCCGTGATCTCCTCGACCATCTCGCGCGCGACCGAGCCGGTCACCGGCGCGAGCCGGAACGAGACGTCCTTAAGCACTTCCGCGAAGACGCCGCCGAGCCCGAACATCACCGCCGGCCCGAACAGGGGATCGTTGGTCACTCCGACAATCGCCTCGACACCGTCCATCGCCATCTCCTGCACGAGGACCCCCTCGATCCTCACGCCCTTCCGGTAGGCGCGCGCGTTCGCGAGCACCTCATCATAGGCCGCCGTGAGCTCCCCGTCGGATGCGATATCGACCCGCACCGCGCGGGCCTCGGTCTTGTGCGAGATGTCGGGCGACTGCACCTTCAACGCGACCGGGTAGCCGATGGAACGCGCAATGGCGAGCGCCTCATCCTTTCTCTCCGCCAGCGCTTCGCGCGTGACGGGTATCCCGTAATCGACCAGGACGCGCTTCGCGATGTACTCGGAAACGTCACCGGTCCGTTCCGCGAGCGTCCTCCGGGCGGCGGCGCTGGTCAACACGAGGGCCTTCTCCTGCTTCTGCCGCTCCCGCCGCCGCCGCGCCTCCGCGTACCACGACAGCGCCGCGATCGCGCGCCCGCAGCGCACCGGCGACTTGTAGCGCGGGATGCGCGCGGCATCGAGCGCCGCGTACGCCTCGGGGGCCACCGCGTCGCGCGCGCTCCAGCAGATGAAAACCGGCTTGTCGGTGCGGGAGGCGCCCGCGACGATCTGCGCGGCGACCTTGGCCGCGAGCTCGCCCTGCAGCGAGGCGTTGATCATCGCGACGCAGTCGACGTTGGGGTCGTCCACGATCGTTTGGAGCGTAAGCCCGATCAGCTCGGTGTTGTTGAAGATCGCGGCGGTGACGTCCACGGGATTGAGCAGCGAGCCGTAGGCGGGAACGAAGCTGCGGAGCTTTTCCCCCGTCTCCGGCGCGAGCTTCGGGATCCGCATGCCGCACGCGATGCACTCGTCAGTCATGAGGATTCCGGCGCCTCCGGATATGGTGATGATGGCAAGGCGGTTGCCCATCGGGAGGCGCCCGCAGCCGAAGGCGTGGCCGTAGTCCACCACGTCCTGGATGTCCTCGACCTGGATGATGCCGGACTGCCTGAAAGCGGCCTTGTAGAGCGCCATCTCGCCGCCGAGGTTCGCCGTGTGCGAGCGCGCGGCGAGTTGCCCCTGCTCGGTGTTGCCGACCTTCCACATGAGTATCGGCTTTCCCGCATCGAGCGCCCGGTTGCCGACCTCGAGCAGCCGGCCCGCGTCCTTCAGCCCCTCGATATAGCCGACTATGATTTCGGTCTTCGGGTCATCGATGTAGTAGTCAATGAAATCGAGCGTGGAAATCCCGATTTCATTGCCGGTCGTGACCACCTGGCGGAACGGCAATCCCCCGTCCTTTGACGAGAGGTTCATCACGGAAAAGCCGAAGCCGCCGCTCTGCGAGACCATGCTGACCGTGCCCGGGTCGTAATCGGCGTTGAACACCGAGCCGAAGCCCGCGAAGACGCTGTCCGCGACGTTGATCATGCCCTGGCAGTTGGGGCCGATCACGCCGATGCCGTGGTCCTGAGCGATGTGGGTCAGTTGCCGCTGCAGCGTGACGCCCTCGCCGCCCATCTCGGAGAAGCCCGAGGTGAAGATGATCACGTACGGCACGCCCTTCACCCCGCACTCGCGCAGGATGTCGGCAACGCGTGCGGCGTTCACCAGGATCAGCACGAGGTCCGGGACTTCCGGCACGTCCGCGATCGAGGAATAACACTTGACGCCCGCGACTTCCTGATAGCGCGGATTCACCGGATAGAGCTTGCCCCTGTAGCCGTGGCTCTTCAGGAACTTCAGCGGCTGGCCGCTGATGGTGTCGAGGTCCTGCGACGCGCCGATGATCGCGATCGAACGCGGGTTGAAGAAACGCTCGAGGTCGGTGCGCATGGCCGCGCTGCCCGGAAAGTTCTTATGGTGGAACCCGCGCGTTGAGCCGCGACCCATTCGTCGGTTCGAGCGCGCGGAGTGGAACCGGCACGAAGCGTCCGGATTCAACGAGGAATTATACGACGACTGCCTTTGGGAACGCGGGGCGCGGATGCTATCATGCGCGTGCCGAGAAAAATCCCGAGACCGCATTGTGAACACCGTCGCGACTGCTGCTGCTGCCCCGCGCTCCTTCAAGGATGTGTGGCTGATTTCCGCCGGCCACGCCTTCACGCACTGGTACACCGCGACGTTCTACCTCCTGCTGCCGCTGATCGGCAGGGAGTTCGGTCTCTCGTATACCGAGATCGGCCTCATCATGACCACGCAGCACGTCGTGGGTGCGCTCTCGAACCTGCCGGGCGGCATGGTGGTGGACATGGTCGGCAAGAAGGGCTATCTGATGGCGACGTCGCTCTTCTGGGTCGGCTTCCCGTACGCGCTGATGAGCCTCACGCACAACTACTGGATGCTGCTCGTGTGCGTGACGCTGGTCGGCATCGGCAACAACCTCTGGCACCCCGCAGCCATCACGACGCTCGCCTACCGCTATCCCGAGCGCAAGGGGCTGGTGATCTCGTTCCACGGGATGGGCGGCAACGTGGCCGACGGGCTGGCTCCCCTCGTGGTGGGCGCGCTCCTCGCCTGGTTCAGCTGGCGCACGGTGGTCGTCATCAACGTCGTGCCAGGGCTGGTGATGGCGGCGATGATCCTCGTCATGCTGGGCGCGTTCACCATGGGCTCGTCGCACGATCACGTGAACGCCGCCAGCAAGTCGCGCGGAGTGAAAGCCTACCTTAAGGATTTTGCGAGCCTGCTCCATAACCGCGCGCTGATGCTGGTGTCGATCGGCTCGGCGTTCCGCACCATGACCCAGACCGGGCTGCTCACCTTCCTCCCGGTCTATCTCGCCTACGAGCTCGACTACTCTCCGTTCCTCGTCGGCGTGTGCATGTCGGCGATGCAGGTCGCGGGTTTTGCCGCGAGCCCGATCGGGGGGCACCTGTCCGACAAGATGGGCCGCAAGCGCATCGTCATGGCAAGCATGGTCCTGACGTGCGTGATGATCGTATTCATGGCGCTCGCCGGGAAGAGCGTGACCTTCGTGCTGTTCATCGCGCTGGTCGGCTTCTTCCTCTACGCGATGCGCCCGGTGCTGCAGGCATGGGCGGTGGAAGCGACCCCGCGGGCGCTTGCCGGCAGCGGAGTGGGCCTGCAATTCGGCATCCAGCACATCGGCGCAAGCATCGCGCCCGCGCTCTTCGGGATGATCGCCGACGCCTACGACCTCTACACCGCGTTCTACTTCCTCGCCGGCACCATACTCTTTGCCAACGTGCTCATCGTCTTCATGCCCGACGAGAAGACGGCGCCGGCGAAGGCCGTCGCTGCACTGCGTCACTGATTCTCAGCGCGCATCGCCTCAGTCGATGCGCGCGCCGGAATCCTTCACCGCCTTCGCCCATTTTGCGACCTCCGACTTGATGTAGGCCGCGTACTCGGCAGGCGTGGTGGTCCAGGGTTCGGCGCCCTGTTCGCTCAGGAACCGGCTCATCGCGGGCTCGTTCACGATCCGCACCACCGCAGCGTTGAGGCGTTCCACGATCGCGGCCGGCATGCCGGCGGGCCCCACCAGCCCGTTCGCGCCCGACGCCTCGAACCCGGGAACGCCGGCCTCGTCGATGGTCGGAACATCGGGCAGCGCCGTGATCCGCTTCGCCGTGCTCACGCCGAGCGCGCGCAGCTTCCCCGATTTGACGTGCGGCACCGCAGTGGGCGAAGTGCCAAAGGTCAGCGCCACATGCCCGGCCAGCAAGTCGGCGATCTGCGGCGGCGCCCCCTTGTAGGGAACGTGCACGATGTCGATGCCGGTGCGCGCCTTGAACATTTCCGCGGTCAGGTGCGGCTGGCTGCCGTTGCCCGCCGAGCTGTAGTTCAACTCGCCGGGCCGCTTCTTTGCGTAGGCGATCAACTCCTTCACCGTCTTTACCGGCACCGACGGGTGCACGGCCAGTACCTGGGACGTTGCGGCGAGCAACGTGATCGGCGCGAAGTCCCGGATCGGATCGTAGGAGAGCTTGCTGTAGAGGCTCGGATTGATGGTGTGGATGGTGGAGGCGCAGAACAGCGTGTAGCCGTCGGGCGGCGACTTCACCAGGAGCTCGGCGCCGATGTTGGCGCTCGCGCCGGGGCGGTTGTCCACGATCACCGGCTGCTTCCACTGCTCGGTCAATTTCTGGCCGATGGCGCGCGACAGGATGTCGGAGGTGCCGCCGGCCGGGAACGGCACGATGATGCGAATCGCCTTGGCGGGATACGACTGCGCCCATACTGGAGGGGTGAACCCCGCCGCAACGGCAACGAGCAACACCCTGGCGAATAACGGCTGCGCGCGACGGATCCTCATGACTCCC
>JAHZNX010000330.1 GCA_020028375.1 Betaproteobacteria bacterium
CTCACACTCGAATGTCAGCGCGACGCCAGCGGGCGCCTGTTCGCGCCCGAACCATCCTCTGCGAATCCCGTGCTCGGGTGCCGCGGATTCGACAACGAGCCGCAGCGCCCGATGAGCGGTCCGTCTTCCTTGCGCAGGACCGCGAGATAGCCGAGCGCGAGCTGCTCATAGCTCGCGAGAGTCTACTGCAACCATGCGGCCGTCTCTTCGGGCGAGCGCGGCCGGCCTAGGAACAGACCAATCGTGGCGAGGGTCAGAGGCAAAGTCAACCAGAATACGACCGGCCAAACCACCGCATTCACCACGCCGAAGATCACGGCAACGACGAGGAGAGTCATCCAATCACTGGGCGTATTGAGACGGTTGCCTTCCCCGAGACGAATGCCCGGCACTACCCTCGCCGCAACGAACAAGGCCGCGGCGCTAATCAGTAGCCGCACGAGGAACGCCATCTGGACCTCCGCTCGGCTGGATTGCCAGCGCTTCAGCCGAAGCGAACTCGCAAGAGCGCCTGGTGCGGCGGGGGATGCATCCACCGGGGGACTTCATGAGGGAGGCTCCCCGCTAAGGTGGGCGGGGCCGGGCGCCAGGCGCCCCGGGGGTCAGCGGGCGGCCGCGCGAAGCGCGTGTTGAGGTCAGCGAGGAAGGCGGGGAGAAAGGCATTGGCCGCCTCGAGCGTGGCGATGGGCCTTGGGCATTGCTGATCCGGCTCGCGAGCGCCGCCGTCAGCAGGCCGGCCCGGGGCACTATAGACCAACAGCACCCCTCCGCGCGCTTCTTGACCGCGAGCCTACTGATGGCGCAGGATGGCTCGGGGTCACAGGGCGATCGCGGTGCCGACGCTCGCCTTCGCCCCGGTGCAGCGGGTAGTCGTGGGGGCGCCGAGGGAGCAGCGTTTGTCCGTCCTATGCGCCCCCCAACGCGCGCTCGATCGTCAAGCTAGGGATGGCGAGTGGAAATTCAAGAGCCGGCAACAGGCCTGGCCTGTCGCCCGATGCCGGGTCCCGGACGGTCACGCGACTAGCCTTCGCGGCGCCGAAACTTTTGTCGTGCCGCCGCGATGCAGGAAAGCATGAAAATCGCTCAGATCGCTCCGCTGTACGAGGCTGTGCCCCCCAGGTTATACGGAGGCACGGAAAGGGTTGTTGCACATCTGTGCGACGCACTGGTCGAGCTGGGCCATGAGGTCACCTTGTTCGCCGCGGCCGATGCCCGTACCAAAGCGTGTCTTGTCCCGGTGCGCGATCAGGCGATCCGCCTCGACGCCGCGGTATTGAGATCGGACCTCGCCGCACATCTGGTCATGCTGCACGAAGTCAAACGGCGGTCGGCGCAGTTCGATGTACTGCACTTCCACGTGGATATGGTGCATTTTCCGATGTTCGAACAGCAGGCCCACAAGACTGTGACGACGTTGCACGGTCGCCTGGATCTCAAGGACTTGCCGCCCGCGTACGAGCGTTGGCCGTCCTTCGGGCTCGTATCGATCTCCGATCAGCAGCGCAAACCCTTGCCGAACGCGAACTGGCTGGCGACCGTGGCGCACGGGGTACCGCTGTGTCAGTACGCCTTCCGCGAGCATCCGGCCGGTCGGTATCTCGCTTTCCTGGGACGAATCTCACCGGAAAAGCGTCCGGACGTGGCGATCCATGTCGCACGCCGCGCGCGCATTCCGCTCAAGCTGGCGGCGAAGGTGGATGCTGTCGATACCGTGTACTTCGAGACTGTCGTGAAACCCTTGCTCGATGACCCGGGGGTCGAGTTCCTCGGCGAAATCGGCGATGAACGCAAATCTGAATTTCTCGGCAACGCGCTCGCGCTGCTTTCCCCGGTGCATTGGCCGGAGCCTTTCGGGCTCGTCATGATCGAAGCGATGGCTTGCGGGACGCCGGTCATTGCCTGGAACTGCGGCGCGATACCCGAGGTGATCGAGGACGGCATCAGCGGGTTCATCGTGAATTCCGAGGAGGAGGCGCTCGCGGCGATAGAGCGAATCACCGCCATAGAGCGGCGCGGAATACGCGCCGTCTTCGAGCAGCGCTTTACGGCGACGATGATGGCGCGCGCCTATCTGGATGTGTATGCCCAGTTGCTGAAGCGCAGGCCGTTACGCCGTGCGTCGTAAGGGCAACGGAGACCGGATATGAGCCTGGCGGATGAACCCGCAGACCGCCGCGGCTTGCTGCCGCGGTACACCCTGAAGGATGCAAACACGTTCCTGCTGGCCGATGCCCTGGGTGACATTCAGGGCAGCGACGATGGTCTGTTCACGAACGACACGCGCATGTTGTCGCGCCTGGAGCTCGCCATTGCCGGCCGGCGGCCATCGTTGCTCGGCGCCGCGATCAATCAGGACAACACGGTGTTCACGGCACATCTCACGAACCGGCCCCTGGCGGCCCTCGGAGCGCTTGCGCTGCCGCAAGGCGTCATTCATATCGAGCGCAGCCGCTTCCTGTGGGGCACCCGCCTGTATGAGCGATTGACGCTCACGAACTTCAGCGAGCACGACGCGGAAGTCCCGCTGAAACTGGTGTTTGCTGCCGATTTCGCCGACATATTCGAAGTGCAGGGGCACGTGCGCAAGGAGCGCGGCGTTCATCAGCCCGCGCTCGTCACCGAGCGAGCCGTGCAGTTGTCGTACCGTGGACGTGACGATGTCGTGCGCTCGACGGAAATAGAATTCTCCCTGCCTCCGGCGTCGATATCGCCTCACGAAGCGGAGTTTCGTATCGAGCTGCGACGCGGCGCCAGCGCGCAGATGTATCTCGAGATCGGCGCCGAAGACGA
>JAHZNX010000331.1 GCA_020028375.1 Betaproteobacteria bacterium
GTCGGCCTCCCAGTCGTTGGCGCGGTTGCGCGGGTTGGTGGGATTGAGCACCGCCTCCTTGTAGGCGTACTCGGGGAACTTCTTGCGCACGACGTCGAAGATCTCGTTGGCCGAGTACGCGGGCACCGACTGCGGCAGGAAGTTGTACTTCATCTGCGTCTGGAGGAGCGGCCCCACCTGGGTCGAGGTGTAGGCGCGCGCGGCGAGCGCCGACTCCATCACCAGGCGCGCATTCAGCACGATCTCCTCGCGCGCGTTGCGCTGCAAGAGCTCGTTCGAGACGTAGCTCGCCGCGCCGAGCCCGAGCAGGAACACCACGATGAACACCAGATTGAACTTGACGATCAGCTTCATGACGATGCTCCTTGCGAAAAGTTGCCGTTACTTCTTGCCGGCGGCCTTCGCCGGCGCGGCGCCCGCTGCCTCCGCCGCCGGCTCCTCGGGCAGATATTTCTCCGGGTAGAGAATCGGGTCCCATTCCGGGTGGAATCTGAGATTCGCGATCAGGCTCGTGCGGAAAGCCGGATTCGACGCGCGCGGCTCGAAGCGGGCAACCAGCGGGCGGCGGATCGCGGGCGGCGCCTTCAGCCACGCCTCGACGTCGGCGTAGCTCACGTCGTCAACACGCTTCGGCTGCGTCTCGCGTTCCTTGTAGCGCGCCATGCGCGAGGGCAGCGGATCGAAAAAGGCCTTCGGCATCGCGGCGATGAACGCCTGGGACGGGCGCGGCGCCGTGGCGCCTTTCTGCCCGGCCTTGCGGGTAAAGAAATCGCCGCTCCTGAGGCTGAGGGTCTCGGGCGCCACGGCGAGGCGCGCACCGCCGCTTTCGATGAATACCGAGCCCTCGTCGCCGCGCACGATCATCACGGACACGCCCTCCGTGGGCTGCAGCGTGAATATCGGGGACAAGAAGCGGAGGCGCGCGTTCTTGTTCACGCCCGCGACTTTCAACGCGCCCTGCATCACGTAGTAATCACCGGCCGCGGACTTGCCGCGCGGCATGGAGACGGCGAGCACGCGCGTCCCGGCGCCCAGCGCGATCGCGGCGCCGTCCGGATACTCGATCTCCGCGAGCCCCTTGTCGCCCACCTCGATGATGTCGCCGGATTGCATGCGCGTCCCCTCCGCCAGCGCGTAGCGCGCCACGCCGCGCACGAGACCGGCCGGGCCCTCGAGCAGGGTCAGGGTCGGGACCGGGTCCGCTGCCGCAGCGACCAGAGGACAGGCGAGCAGAACGCATGCCCAGCGCATCGGGAGCACGGCTCGCAAATGGTTTGCCTCCCCCCTCCAACGACGGTTACAGCACACCGGGCCCCGTCAGGAGCGCGAGGCCGCGGAGAACGCGATACTAGGCGCCGCCGCGAAAGCCTGTCAATCAACTGCGAGAGCGGTTCCCCCCGCGGCTGCGGCCCGGCATTGCCCTATACTGGACAGCCACGATCGGCGCTCCGTCATGACCTCCACCTCAACCACCCGCGCCGTCCTGTTCGTGGACCTGAGCGGCAGCACCCGCCTCTACGAAACCCTTGGCGACGAGCGGGCGCTGGCGGTCGTGGACGGCTTGCTGTCCGTGCTCGCCCGGGTATGCGCGGACTGCGGCGGCCGGGTCATCAAGAACACGGGCGACGGCGCGATGTGCGTGTTCGAGACCGCCGACGCCGCCCTGCGCGCCTCCCGGCTGATGCAGGAGAAAACCGAGGAGCAACGCGAGCCCGGCCAGCCCGGCCTCGGCATCCATATCGGATGCCATTTCGGACCGGTGCTCGAGAAAGGCGGCGATCTGTACGGCGACGCGGTGAATCTCGCCGCGCGCGTCGCCGGCGTCGCGAAGGTCGGGCAGATCATCACCACCGCGGACACGGTCGGGATGCTTTCTGCCGCGCTCGCCGTGCGCGCGCGCCAGCTCCACCGCGTTCCCGTGAAAGGGAAGCAGAAAGCAGTGGCGATCTTCGAGTTCCTTTGGGAGGAGGACACCGAGGAGCTCACTGCGCTCGGTACCCGGACTGATCATTCTCGCGTCGCGCGCCTCGTGCTCAGGTACGAGGGCCGTGAGTGGCGCTTCGAAGGGCCCGGCGAGCTTTCCATCGGCCGCGACGGCGGCTGCGACATCGTCGTCGGCGACCGCAAGGCTTCCCGGCAGCATGCGCGTATCGAGCGGCGGCGCGACAAGTTCGTGCTCGCCGACCACAGCTCGAACGGCACGTGGGTGCAGGTCGCCGGGGAGGCGGAGGAAGTGGTGCTGCGCCGCGAGGAGCTGATGCTGCGTGCCAACGGCGTCATCGGGCTCGGGCACAGCCCGTCCGACGGGCAGGACACGCCCGTGGAGTTCACCTGCACCTGAACTGCAAGGAGGAAGGCAGAAGGATGAAGGATGACCTGAAGCAAGGCGGCCTGACGCCGATCCGTCGCGTGGTGACCGGCAACGATGCGCGCGGCCACTCGAAGGTGGTATGGGACGGGCCGGCGCCCAACACGCACGAAGCGTCGATGGGCGCGGGGCGCGGCCACACGGATCTCTGGGTCTGGGCGGAAACCCCCGCTCCCCTTTCCGGCGACTACGACGACGGGAAGCTGGAGTATGCGTTTTCCGGCCCTCCGGAGGGCGGGCACTTTCGCGTCGTCGAGTCGCGCGCGCGGCCGCCGGACTACGACCCGGCAAGAGACAAGAGCGTGGTTCCGGCGCATCCGCCGAAGTCGCGGCCCGGCAGCCGCGGAACGTGGGACCGGGGCGGCAATAACGCCTACTCGTCGGCGATGCACAAGACCGAGACCGTGGACTACGGC
>JAHZNX010000094.1 GCA_020028375.1 Betaproteobacteria bacterium
TGACGACGCGCTGCTGGTGATGACCAGCGGCAGCACCGGCGCACCGAAGGCGGTGCTGCTCACCCACGCCAACCTGTTGTCCAACGCATACGGCGTCGCGGAGCGTACCGGCATCACGCCGGAAGACCGTGTCCTGCACCTGCTGCCCCTCTACCACACCAACGGCATCAACAACCTGCTCATCGTGCCCTTCTGTCGCGGGGCTTCGGTGGTGATGCTCGAGCGCTTTCACGCCGAGACGTTCTTCGACGAGATCGCGTTGCACCGCCCCACCTATGTCACCGGCACCGCGACTCACTACTCGCGCCTGCTCGCGCACGCTCCGACGCGCGGCGCGCTCGCGAGCCTGCGTTTCCTGCGATCCGGGGCGGCGCCTCTCGATGCGCAGCTGCACCGGGACATCGAGCGCCATCTCGGCTTGCCGCTCATCCACTCCTACGGCCTTTCGGAGGACACCTGCACCGCCGCGATGAATCCTCCCGCCGCCCGCAAGATCGGCACGGTCGGTACCGCGCTCGCGGGCCAGCGTATCGCCGTCTTCGCGCCCGGCGGTGAAGCAGCGGTCCCGCCCGGTTCGGATGGAGAGATCTGCATTGCGGGGCCCTCGCTCATGAAGGGCTACGTTCCGCCGGCCGGGCACGGGGACGGGCCCTCGATCCGCAACGGGTGGCTGCGCACCGGCGACCTCGGCCGGCTCGACGTGGAGGGCTACCTCACTGTGAGCGGAAGGCTGAAGGAAATCATCATCCGCGGCGGCGAGAACCTGTCGCCGGGACGCATCGAGGAGGCGATCCTGCGCGACCCCGCAGTGCGCGGCTGTTGCGTCGTCGGCGCCCCGGATGCCGACCTCGGGGAAGTGCCCGTCGCTTTCGTGGTCATCCGCGACGGGGCTCCGGTGCGGCTGCGGGCGATTCAGGATCGCATCGCAGCCGAGCTTCCCCGCACCTACGTGCCGACACGGATTATCGTGCTCGACGCCCTGCCGGAAATCGGTATCGGCAAGATCGACCGCGGCGCGCTCAAGCGCCTGGCGGAGAATGCGTGACTGGTAACATCAGCAATACAGGATGACCCACAGCCTGCCCCAACAGATGAAGGCCGTCGAGATCTCCCGGCCCGGCGGCCCCGAAGTGCTGAAGCCAGTCGAGCGGCCCCTGCCCGTGCTTCAGCCGGGCGAAGTGCTGATCAAGGTTGCAGCTGCGGGCGTCAACGGCCCGGACCTCATGCAGCGCAAGGGCCTCTACCCTCCTCCCGCCGGCGCCCCGGATTTGCCCGGCCTCGAGGTGTCGGGCGCAATCGTGTCCGTGTCCGCGCCCGCGGCGCGCTGGTCGGTGGGCGACTCGGTGACCGCGCTCACGAACGGCGGCGGTTACGCGGAGTATTGCGCCGTCGACGCGCAGCATTGCCTGCCGCTGCCGCAGGGTGTCGGAATCATCGACGCCGCCGGCCTGCCGGAGACGTTCTTCACGGTGTGGAGCAACGTCTTCATGGGCGCGGGCCTCGCGGCCGGCGAAACCTTCCTTGTCCACGGCGGCGCGGGCGGGATCGGCACGACGGCGATCCAGCTCGGGAAGGCGTTCGGGGCGAGGGTCATCGCCACCGACAGCCCGCAGGAGCGCTGCCGGATCTGCAGCGACCTCGGCGCCGACCGGGTGATCGACTACCGTGAGGAGGACTTCGTGGAGGTCGTGCGGCAGGCCGGGGGCGCGAACGTCATCCTGGACATCGTCGGCGGGGCAAACATCGAGAAGAACTTCAAGGCCGCGAGCCACGACTGCCGGATCATCCAGCTCGCGTTCGCGGCTGGCTCCAAGGTCGAGGTGAACCTGATGCCGGTCATGCTGAAGCGCCTGACCTACACCGGCTCGACTCTGCGCACCCGCCCGCCGGCCTTCAAGGCCCGGATCGCACACGAGCTCGAGACCCGGGTATGGCCGCTCATTGCGAGCGGCCGCATCCGCGTCGTGACGCGCCAGACGTTCCCGCTCGTGGAGGCGGCGCGGGCGCACGCGCTGATGGAATCCGCGCAGCACACCGGAAAGATCCTGCTAACGGTGTGACTCGTTTCTCGTCCCTCGTTTCTTGTCGTGAGTTCCGCACCAACAACGAGAAACGAGTAACGAGTCACCCTTCTTCTAGATGAGCTGCTGCTGCGGCTGGCCGGACTCGTCGTCGCCCTCGGTGGTCCTGGGGGGACGGCGCCGCAGCAGGGCGATGTTCCCTTCGACGGCCAGCGCGCGGGCGTGGCTGATGTTCTTTTCCAGCTCCTCGAAATAGAGATTCTGGCCGCCGAAGTGCCGTTCGACGTAGTTGCAGCAGCCGCCGAGATCCTCCTTCAGGCGCTTGGTCGCGCCCTGGTAGAAGCGCGGCGTCTTGAATATGAGATCGGCCGCCGATGCGAATACGATCTCCTCGCTGCCATCCCGGTGGCGCCGGCGGGCGATGCCCCCGCGCACGAACTCCGGGTAGAGCCGGTCGTAGCATTTCTCCAGGTAGCAGCGGTCGGCCATCTGGGTCAGGATGTCGGCGCTCCCCAGGAGATTGCCGAGCAGGCGGAATTCCGGCCCCGGCACCCTGATCCGGTCCACCGGGATCTCGTAGCCGGTGAAGTGCACGATGCGCGACGCGGCCTGGACGAGGTCTGCCATGCCGATCTTCGGCAGGTATTCCTCGAGGAACTCCACGCCGCGCGAAACATGCACGGTCGTGTATTCGGCACCGTTGGCGTGCTTGGTATCCTTGCGGCGGCGGATGTAGCCGCAGTCGTGGTAGAGCGCGGCGACGATGCCGAGCCGGAACAGGCGCTCGGTGAGGGTCCCGGCGCCGGCCGCGCGCACGCACCCGTCCAGCAGCCGCGCCATGCCCAGCGTCACGTCGAGCACATGCTGGAGGTCGTGGTAATCGGTGTCGCACTCGCGGAAGCCGGGATACTCGCCCCGGTAGAGGCGCGCGAGGTCGGTGAACGCCTGTGGGAGATTGCGCGCGGTGTCCTGCTGGTAGAGGTTCCGGTAGATGCTGCAGACCGCCTCGGATACGATCTCCGGATCGGTGGTGTTGATCCGATTGGTGACGTCGTAATCGCTGCGTCGCTGCGTTTCAGCCGTCATTCCGCCCTCGAAAAAACGCGCGCTGCTTTTGATGGATCTACGCGTGTATTAAACTATAATGAAATCGATCACGCAATGCGGGCGAGCGGGTAGACGCCAAATGTTTTTCGCGAACATTGTGCACTATTGCACGCGCGCCCGGACCGCGTGCAAGCACCCGCTGCGCAGGCACCGCGTGGAACGGGCGCCGCGCTGAAGAACCGCACCATCGATCATGGCCATCCACCCCAAGACGATTTACTCCAAGACTCCCAAGGGAGTGCTGGAGCTCAAGAACAAGACTTCCAAGCTGCCGCGCGATGCCGGGATGGTGTTCCTCGCCGTGGACGGCAAGTCCACCGCGGCCGATCTGCTCAGGAAGGCGGGCATGGAGGAGAGGAGGCTGCACCAGACGCTGGAGAAGCTCGTCGCCGACGGCTACATCCGCGTGTTCACGGTTCCGGAACCCGCCAAGCCCGCGACCCCGGGCCCCGCGCCGGTAGGGCCGGTGCCGGGGCCGGGGCTGGAAGACGATCTCGATTTCACCTCCCCCGCGGCCATGTCCAAGTTGAACGCCGAGGCGAACTCGCGCGCCAAGGCCGAGGCCGACGCCAAGGCGCGCGCGCTGGCGGCGGCGCGCGCGGCCGCGGAAGCCAAGGTCCGCCAGGAAACGGAAGCACGAGCCCGGGCCCAGGCCGAAGCCAAGGCCCAGTCCGAGTCGGAGGCCAGGTCCAGGGCCGAGACGGCGGCGAAGGCGGCGGCAGACGCGCGCGCCAAGGCGGAAGCGGAGGTCCGTGCGGCGGCCGATGCCAAGGCGAGGGCGGAGGCCGAGGCGCGGATCAAGGCGGCAATGGAAGCCAAGGCGCGGGCCGAAGCCGAGGCCAGGACGCGGGCCGACGCCGAAGCGCGCGCCAAGGCCGAGGCCGGGCGCAAGGCCGTGGCCGAGGCCAAGGCAAAATTAGAGGCGGAGACACGCGCGAGGGCCGAAGTCGACGCGCGGGCCCGCGCTGAAGCGGAGGCCAAAGCCAAGGCGGCTGTCGAGGCGCAGATGAAGGCGCTGCAGGAGGCCCTCGCCCAGGCCGAGCAGCGCGCCAGGCAGGAAGCCCAGGAGCGCGCCCGGGTCGAGGCCGAGACCAAGTCGCGCCAGGAGGCCGAGCGCAAGGCGCGCGAGGAAGCGGAGGCGCGGGCGAAGGCGGCCGAGGATGCGGTGAGCCAGGTGCGCGCGATGGCCGAAGAGGCGGCGCGCGCCAAGGCGGCGGCCGAGGCGAAGGCCGTGATCGAGGCGGTCGGCGGTGGCGGCGAAGCGGCCCGCGCGCACATGGAGTCGGCGTTGAAGGCGCTCGAGGAAGCCAAGGCCAAGGCGCGGGCGGAGGCGGAGGCGCGCGCCGACGCCGAGCGCAGGGCGGAGGTGGAGGCCGAAGCGCGCAAGCGCGAGGAGGTGGAGCACAAGCGGCGCGAGGAGAAGGAGCACAGGGAGCACCAGGAAGCGGATGCGCGCACCAAGTCGCAATTGCGCGAGCTGCAGGAGCAGGCGCGCCGCGCCAAGGAAGAGGCGGAAGCCAAGGCCGCGATCGAGCGCAAGGCGCGCGAGGAGGCCGAAGCGAGGGTCGAGGAGGAGCGCGAGGCGCGCGAGGAGGCGGAACGGATAGCTGCCGCCGAGGCTAAGGCGCGGGTGGAGGGGCTCGCCAAGGCGCGGGTGGAGGCAGAGGTCAAGGCCCGTGCCGAGGTTGAGGAGATGATCCAGGCCGAGCGCAAGGCGCGCGAGGAAGCCGAACTCAGAGCGCAGCAGGAGATTGCCGCCAAGGCCGAGGTCGAGAAGAGGGCGCGCGCCGAAGCCGAGCGCATGGCCGAGATCGCGCGCAAGGCCCGCGATGAGGCCGAGCGCAAGTCACGCGAACTGGACAGCAGCGGCGACTATTCCCCGGAGGCGCGCAGGGTTCGCGCCGAGGTCGAAATGATCGCGCGCAGGGCGGAGGAAGCCGTGGCGCAGGCGCGCGCGCAGGCGGAGGAGGAGCGCAAAGCGCGGGCCGCGGCCGAGGACCGCGCCAAGATGGAAGCGGTGGCGCGCGTCATGCAGGAGCAGGAGCTGCGTTCAGGGGCCGAGGATGAGATCAAGTCTCGCGTCCGGGACGAGATCAAGGCGCGCGAGCGTGCCGAGATGGAGGCCGAGGCCCGCTACCGGCAGGAGTCGGCCGCGCGCGCCAAGGCGGCCGCCGAGGAGCGCAGAAAGCGCGAAGGCGGCGAAAAGGAAAGCAAGCCGGTCCCTTTCACCAAGCCGGCAAATCGGGCGAGGACGATCGGCATCGGCATTGCGGCGCTGCTTGTCATTGCCATCGGGCTGGTGCACGTCGTGCCGCTCAATACTTTCGTCGGGGGCGCCCAGAGGATCATGGCGCAGCGCCTGGGCGTCCCGGTGACGATCGCCAACCTGCGCTACGCTCTGCTGCCCTTCCCGGAGTTGAAGCTGGAGCGCGTCACCCTCGGCAAGCTGCAGGAGGTCAAGATCGAGAGCATCGTCGTCAGCGCCTGGCCGATGACGCTGTTCGGTGACACCCTGGACTTTCGCAACGTCGAGGTCAACTCGCTCACCACGGATCAGGATTCGCTCGCCCTGGTTCCGGTCTGGCTGCGCCCGCAAGGCGGCGCGCAGCCGCTCCGCGTGCGCCGCCTCCAGCTGCGGTCGGTCAGGCTCGCCATCAAGGACCTCGAGATTCCGGCCTTCAACGGGGACATCACGCTGGGGTCCGACGGCGCGCTGCAGCGCGCCGTGCTGTCCGACAGCAAGGCGCGGCTGGAGATCACGCCCCGCGATAACGCGCTGCGGGTCGAGCTGGAGGGGCGCAACTGGCGGCTGCCGCTGGGACCCGCCGTGGAATTCGACGAGATCTTCGCGGACGCGGTGGTCGATCCGCAGAAAGCGACCATCACATCGATCACCGCGAATATCGGGCGCGCCACGATCAAAGGCAGCTCCCGGGTGAACTGGGGCAGTGGCATCACGGTCGCGGGTGACTTCACCGTCCTCAAAGGCGAGCTTGCCCAGCTGATGGCGATGTTCACGCGCAATTTCACGGCAAGCGGAACGCTGACCGCCAATGCGAGCTACGCGCTGCAGGGCACCACCGTGCAGAACCTGTTCGCCGATCCGCGGGTCGAGGCGAGCTTCAGCATCGAAAAAGGCAGCATCAACAACGTCGACATCATACGGGCGATACAGTCCCCGGCGCGGGACGGGGTGCGCGGCGGGAAGACCGGTTTCAATTCGCTCGCGGGCACCCTGCGGCTCGCCAACCAGAGCTATGCCTACCGCCAGCTCCAGCTCTCTTCCGGCCCCATGAACGCCTCCGGCAGCGTCGACGTCGACCCCAACGGCAACCTTTCAGGCCGCATCGGCACGCAGCTCGGAACGAAGAGCGTGATCGTGGCCCGGGGCAACCTCCTCGTCACTGGGAATCTGAAGACGCCGGTGCTCAAGTAATGAAAGGTGACTCGTTGCTCGTTACTCGTGACTGGTAGCTGGTGGCCAGTACCATAAAAAAGCCCGCTCGCGCGGGCTTTTTCGCTTCGGGTCACCGTTCAGCGGTCGCCGCTCCTGAGCGCAGCGATGCGCTCGTCAAGCGGAGGATGCGACATGAAGAGCCGCTTGAGGCCGACGCCGACACCGCCGGAAATTCCGAACGCCTTTACGGCTTCGGGCAGCTGAGCGGGCTGCTCGTGATTCAGCTTGAGCCGCTCGAGCGCTGCGATCATCTTGTTGCGGCCGGCCAGCGAGGCGCCGCCCGCGTCGGCCCGAAACTCGCGCCAGCGCGAGAACCACATCACGACGATGCTCGCCAGGACGCCGAGCACGATCTGCGCGATGATAACGGTGACAAAGAACGCCGGCCCCTGCCCGCGCTCGACCTTGAACACGGCGCGATCGATGATCATGCCGATCACGCGCGAGAGGAAGATCACGAAGGTGTTGAGCACGCCCTGGATGAGCGTGAGCGTGACCATGTCGCCGTTGGCAATGTGCGTCACCTCGTGGCCGAGCACGGCCTCGGCCTCGTCCTGGGACATGTTCTGCAGCAGCCCGGTGCTGACCGCGACCAGGGCTGAGTCTCGGTTCCAGCCCGTGGCGAAAGCATTGACCTCGGGCGCGTCGTAGACCGCGACTTCGGGCATGCCGATGCCCGCCTTCTCGGCCTGGCGCTTGACCGTGTCCACCAGCCAGCGCTCGGTCATGTTGGATGGGACCTCGATCACGTGGGCGCCCGTCGCCCGCTTCGCCATCCACTTCGAGATGAGCAGGGAAATGAAGGATCCGCCAAAACCGAATATCCCCGCCATCAGGAGCAGGCCGAGGAGATTCATCCCTGTCTCTTCCGCAAGCATGCGGTCGACGCCGAGCAGCTGCATCGTGATGCTCAACACAAGCAGCACGGCAAAGTTGGTCGCTACGAGCAGGAAAATGCGTTTCATGGATTTCCAGTCCTCCGGTTATCGATGGGTCCTTAGATGGGGATGAAAAGCCCGGATTCAATTGCCTCCCGTCCGGCGCCAGCCGCATGAATTCTAGGCGAATTTACGGTCAGCGTCGCCTGCGAGCGCAACGGGTGGGCCGGGCATGACCATGATCAATTTGCGGTCTCTGGCGGTCAAGCAGCATCGGGAGCTGGCACCGCGGCCTGAACACCGCCTGCCGCCACGACCAGCGGCTCGATGGCATTGGCGTAATAGGAAAGCAGCGCCACCTCCGCCGGGCTCGGGCGATAGAGTCCGTCCGCTTCCACCACGATGCGGCGCAGCAGCAGCATGCGCAGCCCGACCCCGATAGCGTAGTCGAGGTCGCCGCGCGGGACATAGAGGTGCGCGCCGGCCTTTTCGAGCCGCAGGATGAGGTCGTAGGTCGCCGACTTGAGCTCGAGCTCGGACCACCCCGCGTCGCGGTTGCCGAGGAACACGGTGGCGACCAGAGATACCGGCAGCACCGGGACGATGCGCGCGATCGCCTCCATCACCCGCGCGCCGACCCGCTCGACCTCGCGATGCCGGGCGGCGTCGTCGAGCCGCCGGAAATCGAAACC
>JAHZNX010000095.1 GCA_020028375.1 Betaproteobacteria bacterium
AGCGCCACGAGCAGCCGCGCGAGCAGCGCGTGCTTGAAGACGTCGGCAAAGTTGCCGGCGTGGAACAGGTGGCGATAGGCAAGCACTTAGAGCTTGTTGTACTTGGTGGCTCTGCCGCGAGCCTTGGCCACGGGATACTTCTTCGCATTGAGCGCGAGCTTCCTCTCGCACGCCGCCGCGAGGTCGATGCCGAGCTTGTCGCACAGCCGCACCAGGAACAGCAGCACGTCCGCGGCCTCCAGCGCCACTTCGGCGCGAGTCTCGCGCGGCAGCCGCGCCGCCTGCTCGAAGGTGAGCCACTGGAAATGCTCGAGAAGCTCGCCGGCCTCGCCCGCCAGCGCCATCGCGAGGTTCTTGGGGTTGTGAAACTGCTCCCAGTCGCGCTCGGCCGCGAATTCCGCGAGCCGCGCGCGTAGGCGTTCCAGGTTGTCGGTGGTCTTGGTCATGCGGCGGCTTTCCGTGTGATCCGGTCTGCACATTCTACCGGGGGCTTAGAATGATGGCCTCAAGAAATCCCAATGTCCGTGCTGATCCACGCCACCATCACCGTTACGGGCGAGAAGGACACGCTCGCCGCGTGCGAGGCGCGACTGCGCCGGCTGCTATCGAGCCAGTTTCTCAAGGACGAGGTCGCCGAGCACCACGGGCCGACGGCGCTGTGCTACGACCTCAAGATCGAGGGCGGCATTCCGTTTCCGGCGTTTGCACAGGCGTCGCAGGAGTTTCCCGGACTTGAGTTCGCCGCTGAGTGGGTCAACGTGGCGGCCGGGGAGAAGGGCCACGCCACGCTCGTCAACGGGCGCGTCACCGGGCAGGCAAGCGAGCGAGTGGCGACGCTCGCCGGGGACGGGCACCCGATTTACGTGGAAGTGGCGCCGGAGGGCAGACTTGCGCTTGCGCTGACGCTCCTTCGCGCATCCCGCGACGAGTGGCGGGGCTACGCCGTGACCGCGACCCGGGACGCCCTCGTGCGCCTGGTGCGGTCACCGGAATCCGACGCGGTCGAACTTTACGCGACCGACGGCAGTGCCGAATGGGCGCTCGCCTGGCGCGGCGCGCTCGCGGCTCGGGCGCTCACCCGCGAAGAACTCCGGCCCCCGCTCGGGATCGACCCGGCGCTGTTTCAAGAGCTCGACCGGCTCGCGCGGGATTTCGTCGCCGGCTGGATCTGGTTCGCTGCGGAGGGGCGCGAGGAAGTCGCCGTCGAGCGCGAGCGCTACACGCGCTACGGCTACGCGGTGTCCGCGGCCAACGTGCGCACCTCGAAGCTCCACCGCATGCGCGCCGATGGCGGCGAAGGCACCCGGCTCGTCCACAGCACGCTCGGGCCGGACGACCTCTGGGCGAAGGACCTCATACTTGCCACCTGGGCGGCGCAGGACTGAGGTTTCATCGTCAATCAAAGCGCCGCCGGCGCCAGCGCCGCAGCATCAGGAACCCGCCGAGCATTCCGCCCAGATGGGCGAAGTGGGCGACGCCGGCCTGCGTGCCGGTGACGCCGAGGTAGAGCTCGATCGCGGCGTAGACGAACACGAACACCCGCGCCGGCATCGGGATCGGCGGGAAGATCAGCATGACCGTGCGGTGCGGAAAGAACATCCCGTAGGCGAGCAGCAGGCCGAACACGCCGCCCGAGGCGCCCACCGTGGGATAGGGCGGGCCCGAGGCCAGGGCCGACATTACCAGCTGGGCGATGGCCGCGGAGAGCACCGCGACGAGGTAGTAGGTGAAATAGCGCCGGGATCCCAGCACCCGCTCGACTTCCGACCCGAACATGAACAGCCCGAGCATGTTGACCAGGAGGTGCAGCCCGTTGCCGTGCAGGAAGCTGTAAGTCACGATCTGCCACGGCAGGAAGCCGGCGGGCGCCTGCGGGCCAGTGTAGGCGGGCGCGCCGAACGGCCACAGCGCGAACAGGATGATGAGCGAGTCGTCCGCGAAGGCCTGGGCGATGAATACCGCGATATTCGCGATGAGGAGCGCGCGCGTGACCGGCGGAAGAGCGGCGAACATGGCGGAGCCGGTCGGTCAGGTGGATCGACGACCGGCGTTGCGGGTGGGGCGCATCGCGGCCGATGATATCGCAAAACGGCCGCGGATCTTGTGCTCGGCTTCCGCTTCCGGCGGCGTCAACGCGCCCGCGCGGCGCCAGACGAGTCCCGGATTCCCCGGGGCATAGTATGATGGATGCGTCGTTGCTATTGCCGGGGGGACGGTAATCATGGCCGAGAGAAGCGAACCAGTGCTGGACATACCCGCGGATGATTTCGCGGTGGGCGTTGGCGCGGAGCTGGAGTACGCGGGCTTCTGGAGCCGCGTCGCGGCGCTGATCGTCGACAACGCGATCATTACGATCCTCAGTATCGCACTGATGATTGGCGCGGCATCCGTCGGTGCCGAAGCCGTGGCGATCGCCAATTTCGCGCTGTTCCTCATTGCGTTCCTCTACTGGCCGCTCATGGAGAGCTCGGAGCGGCAGGCGACCTTCGGCAAGCAGCTGCTCGGCATCCAGGTGACTGATGCGAACGGCGCGCGGCTCACCTTCGTGCGCTCGCTGTTGCGCAATCTGGCGAAGATCATCTCGGCGCTGCCGTTCGGCCTGGGCTTCCTGCTCGCGGCGTTCACGGCGAGAAGACAGGCCCTGCACGACATCATCACGAAGTGCCTGGTCGTGCGGGCGGGACCGTCGAACTTCGCGAAGGCAGTTGTCGCCGTCGTCCTCGCTCTGGTGATCTCGATCGGTGGCGGCTACTACTATTTCACCGAGATCTACCTGCCGCAAATGGCCGAGGACATGGGCCTGAAGATGGAGAAAGGGATGAAGCAGGTGCAGAAAGGCGCCCCTGTCGCCAAGCCGGCGCCCGTCCAGCCGCCGGTGGCGAAAGCGCCGCCCCCCGTTCCCCAGCCCGCGCCGGCAACGGCGGCGCCCGACGCCCCGAAACCGATGACGCCGCAAGAGATCGCGGATTTCGAGAAGAAGATGGGCGAGGCGAAGCGCGAGCCCGAGAAGGTCGCGGCTGCCAAACCTCCGGCCCCGGCGGCTGTGCCGGAGCCCGCCAAGCCCGCGCCTGCCGCGAGGGAGCCTGCGCCGAAGATGGCCCCGGCGCCCGCCGCAACTTCGACACCCGAGACGAAACCCATGGCTGCGGCGAAACCGAAGCCGGATGTGGCGCCCCCAGTCGTCGCCGCCGCGAAACCCAGGCCGATGCCGAAGCCCAAACCGGAGCCCAAGCCCGCCGTGGAAGTCCCAGCTGCACTGGTTACGGAGCCGCCCGCACCACCGCCTGCGCGTCCCGCTGAGCCGCGCGCACCGGCAGTGCCCGCGGTGACGGCTATCGCCCCGTTAACCGGGGTTGTGCGAACGCCCAAGTTCAATGACGTGATGACCGCCGTGATGTACCGCGATGTCCCGGCCGCCGCGGAGTTGCTCGAGCTGGGCTGGTGGGTGGACCGGCCGGACTCGAACCGGGTGACGCCGCTCATGGCCGCGGCCTGGCTCGGCGATCTTGCGATGACGCAGCTGCTTCTCAAAGGCGGAGCAGACCCCACCCTGCGCAGCCCCGCCGGCTCGATGCTGGATTACGCGGACAGGGGCGGGGATCCTCAAGTCATCGAGCTGCTGAAGCGTAGCGGCGCCCGCTAGCCGAAATCCCGATGAGCGGCGCGGCCCGCGTCCCCGGGAGCGGCTGGTATATCCTCGCGGGGGTCCTGGCGCTCGGCGGGGTTTTTGCCGCCGCCGGGATGGTCGCGTGGCTCGTGCTGACGTGGGAGGAGGGCACCCAGTTTGTCGCTCCGGGCCGCCATGTGCTGACGCTCAAGCCCGGGAATCACGTGGTGTGGAACGCCCACCTCACGGTATTCGAGGGGCGCAGCTACCGTTCGTCCAATGTGCTTCCCGACGGCGTCCAGGTCACGGTGACGGGCAGCGGCGGCGCCGTAACCCTGCGGCGCGCTTCAGGCGCGAGTTACAAGGGCTTGAACACCGAGCGGGTCGCGGTCATGCAGTTCGACATCGCGCAGACGGGGCGCTACGAGATCGCGGTGCAGGGAGATTTCGAGCCACGCGTAATCTCGGTAGGTCCCGATCATATTGGCGCCGTGCTCTGGACGGTCTTCGGCGTCATCGCGGCCCTCTTCGTGAGTTGGGGGGCGGGCATCGGGGTCGCGGCCTGGGCCTTCATCCGGCGCGAGCAGGCGCGAGAGGCGGCACCGCGCGCCGCGCAGGCGACGGCCATGGCGGGCGACCCGCGCGAAGCGGGGCTGAGACAGCTCACCATGATCGTCTACGTGCTCCAGATCGCGAGCATCGTCGTCGGCATCACGCTCATCGCGGCCGTCATCATCAATTACCTCAAGCGCGGGGATGTCGAGGGCACCTGGCTGGAATCCCACTTCCGCTGGCAGATCCGCACCTTCTGGTACGGCCTGCTGTGGTTCGGCGTGGGTCTCGCGCTGCTCGTCGTCATCGTCGGCTTCTTCATCCTGATGGCGCTGGCGATGTGGCTGCTCTACCGCGCGATCAAGGGCTGGCTCGAGCTCGAGGAGCGCAGGCCGATGTACGCGTGACGCGGGGCTTGCGCATTCAGACGGGCATCCGCTATCGTGCCGGGGTGCCGAAGCTCAGACCCAAGACGGGAATGCGGAAAGGCCTCACCGCGTACGGCGACGAGGAATTTTCCCTCTTCCTGCGCAAGGCCTTCATCAAGGCGATGGGCTATTCCGACGACGCGCTCGAGCGGCCCATCGTCGGCGTCACCAACACCTTCAGCGGCTTCAACGCCTGCCACCGCACCGTGCCCGAGCTGATCGAGGCGGTGAAGCGCGGCGTCATGCTCGCCGGGGGCCTGCCGGTCGAGTTCCCGACGATCACGCTGCACGAGTCGTTCGCGTACCCGACCAGCATGTATTTGCGCAACCTGATGGCGATGGACGCCGAGGAGATGATCCGGGCGCAGCCGCTCGATGCGGTCGTGCTGATCGGCGGCTGCGACAAGACGGTGCCCGCGCTCCTGATGGGCGCGGCGAGCGCCAACGTGCCCGCGATCCTGATGGTGACCGGGCCGATGATCACGGGCGACCACAAAGGCGAGCGACTTGGCGCCTGCACCGACTGCCGCCGCTACTGGGGCCGCTTCCGCGCGGGCGACGTTGACGAGCAGGAGATCAACGCGGTCAACGCCCAGCTCTGTCCCTCTGCCGGCACCTGCATGGTCATGGGCACGGCGTCCACCATGGCGCTGTGCTCGGAAGCGCTCGGCATGATGCTGCCGGGCGGCGCGTGCATCCCGGCGGTGATGGCCGAGCGCATGCGGAACGCCGAGGCTACCGGCGCCCGTGCGGTGGCGCTCGCGAAGGAACGGCTCACGCCCGACCGAATCATGACGCCGGCGGCGTTCGAGAACGCGTTGAGGATGCTGCTCGCAATCGGCGGCTCGACGAACGGCATCGTGCACCTTGCGGCGGTCGCCGGCCGGCTCGGCATCGCCGTGGACCTCGCCGCTTTCGATCGCATGGGCCGCAATACCCCGGTGCTCGTGGATCTCAAGCCCACTGGCCAGCATTACATGGAGGACCTCTACAAGGCGGGCGGGGCGGCGACGATCCTGCGGGAGCTGAAGCCGCTGCTCAATCTCGATGCGCTGACTGTGAGCGGCAGGACGCTGGCGGAGGACATTGCCGCCGCACCTGCGCCGTTCCCGCAGAAGGTGGTGCGCCCTGTGAAGAGCCCGATCTTCAAGGAGGGCGGGATCGCGTTCCTGCGTGGCAACCTGGCTCCGGAAGGCGCCATCATCAAGCAGTCGGCGATGGACCCGAAGTTGATGCGTCACGAAGGACGCGCAGTGGTGTTCGAATCGCTGGAAGACCTGGCGAACCGCGTGGACGACCCGAAGCTCGACGTTGCGGCCGGCGACGTCCTGGTGCTGAAGAACGCGGGACCGAAAGGCGCGCCCGGCATGCCGGAGGCGGGCTACATCCCGATCCCGAAGAAGCTCGCGCAGAAAGGCGTCAAGGACATGGTGCGGATTTCGGACGCGCGTATGAGCGGCACCGCTTTCGGCTCCATCGTGCTCCACGTGACGCCGGAATCCGCGGCGGGCGGGCCGCTCGCTCTGGTGAGAAGCGGGGATCGCATCCGGCTCGACGTCCCGGCGCGCAAACTGGAGCTACTGGTCGGAAAAGCCGAGCTGGAAGCGCGCCGGAAGAAATGGAAGAAACCCGCCCCGCGCGCCGAGGACCGCCGGGGCTACCGCAAGCTCTTCCTCGAATCCGTCACCCAGGCCGACCGCGGCTGCGACTTCGATTTCCTTGCGGAAGCGCCCAAGGTCCGCGTTCCACGCAAGGTGTAGTCAGAGGATCGCCTCAATGTGCTCCCGGGTCTGCAACTCGGTGGCGAACTCTCGCAACTCGGAGCCCAGCACGTCGCGCGCGGACACGACGCCCAGCGACCTCCCATTCTCCACGACCGGCACGTGACGGAAGCCGCCCTCGTGCATGAGGTGCAGGGCGTGACCGAAGGGCGTGTCGGGATGGACGGTCTGCGGGTCGGGAGTCATCACCTCGGCCATACGAGTCTTATGCGGAGCCCGCTCCTCCGCGATGACCCGTAACAAGGCGTCACGTTCGGTGAAGATTCCGAGGAGGCGCGCGCCATCAACCACGAGCAGGGCGCCGACTTTCCTGCTCTTCATCAGGCGCGCGGCCTCTACTACGGTAGTCTGGGGCGAGACGATGACGGCTGGACGGCCCCGGATGATGCTTCTGATTATGCGGTCCGGCATGGCAAGCCTCCTCTCTCTCCAAAAAAAGTATATACCCGCAAATATTGCCGGAGTATGTCTGCCTGCGGCGACACGAAATCTCCTGAAGTTTCAATCGTGCTGCAATGCACCGTGCCCGTGGGGCTGATGTGTCGCCCTCCGGCAAGCACGTTTGTCGCGGCGCGACGGAAAATGATCGGGCCGCGAATCATTGAGGCTTGATGCCGGCGGTCCGAATGACTCTTCCGAGCCGCTCGGATTCCTGGATCGTGAGGCGCTGGTATTCCTCCGGCGAGCTGCCCACGACTTCCAGCCCCAGGTTCGCGAAGCGATCTCGCACTGGCGCCGGCGCGAGCGCGTGCAGCACTTCCGCGTTCAGCCGCGCGATGCTGCTCTTCGGAGTCTTCGCCGGAATCGTAAGCCCGAAACGGGCCGTCACCTCGTAGCCGGGAAGCCCGGCTTCCGCGATCGTCGGCACCTCGGGCAGCAGCGTCGAACGCGCCGCCGAAGTCACGCCGAGCGCGCGCAGCCTGCCCGCGCGCACGTGCGGAATCACCACCGGGATGTTGTCGAAGGTCATGTGGATCTGTCCGCCGAGAAGATCGACGAGAGCGGGGGCGGCTCCCCGGTACGGCACCCGTGTGAGTTTCGTTCCGGCGAGCTGGTTGAAGAGCTCGCCAGCGAGGTGGCCGCTCGATCCGTGCGCAGCCGTGCCGTAGAGTAGCTCGCCCGGCCGCGATAGCGCGAGTTCGATCAGTACCCGCACGGTCTTCGCCGGCGTGGCGGGCCCGACGACGAGCGCGTTGCCGCTGGTCGCGACCAGAGAAATCGAAGTGAGGTCGCGCAGCGGATCGTACGAGAGCTTCGTGTACAGGTGCGGGTTGGTCGCGCGCGAGGTGCCGGCCATGAACAGCGTGTGACCGTCCGGGGTCGCGCGGGCGACGTACTCTTCGGCCACCGTGGTGGATGCGGTGGCGCGATTTTCCACCACGACGATTTGCCCCAGGCCTTCGCTCATGCCCGGCGCAAGCGTGCGCGCAATGATGTCCAGGGTTCCGCCTGGTGCGGCGGGAACGACCACGCGCACCGGCCGGAGCGGGAAAGACTGCGCCGCGCCAGCCGTGGCGCCTTGGGCCTGCAATGGTGCGACAAGCGCAGTCGCTGCCGCGGCGGCAACCGCGGCAGCGACGCGCAAGACACCCATCCTACTTGTACTGGCCGACGAGATAGCTCAGTATCAAGAGCGTTGCGGGCCAGGTTGCCACGAAAAGTCCCCACCGTTCCGCGTGAGCTTCCATCAAGGCCTCTCTCAGCGCGGGGTCGGCAATTTTGGCAACGACGTGCCTTCCGATTTCAATCTTCGGCCCCA
>JAHZNX010000332.1 GCA_020028375.1 Betaproteobacteria bacterium
GTTGACCGAAGACGAGCGGCGCATCGTCAAGCGCAATCTCGGCTTCTTCGTGACGGCGGATTCCCTCGCTGCGAACAACATCGTGCTCGGGACCTACCGCCACATCACCGCGCCCGAGTGCCGGCAGTACCTGCTGCGGCAGGCGTTCGAGGAAGCGATCCATACCCACGCCTACCAGTACATCGTTGAGAGCCTGCAGCTGGAGGAGGCCGAGATCTTCAACGCCTATCACGAGATCCCCTCGATCCGCGACAAGGACGAGTTCCTGATTCCGTTCATCGACACGCTGACCGATCCTGCGTTCCGGACCGGCACGCCGGAAGCCGACCAGAAGCTCCTGAAGAGCCTGATCGTGTTCGCGTGCCTGATGGAGGGGCTCTTCTTCTACGTCGGCTTCACGCAGATCCTCTCGCTCGGGCGGCAGAACAAGATGACCGGTTCGGCCGAGCAATACCAGTACATCCTGCGCGACGAGTCCATGCACTGCAACTTCGGCATCGATCTGATCAACACGATCAAGATGGAAAACCCGCACCTGTGGACGCCGGAGTTCCGCGACGAGCTGCGCGCGATCTTCGTGAAGGGCGTCGAGCTCGAGTTTCGCTATGCCGAGGACACCATGCCGCGCGGCGTCCTGGGCCTGAATTCGGCGATGTTCAAGGAATACCTGCGCTTCATCGCCAACCGCCGCTGCCAGCAGATCGGCCTCGATGCCCTGTACGAGGGCGCCGGCAATCCGTTCCCCTGGATGGCGGAAATGATCGATCTCAAGAAGGAGCGCAATTTTTTCGAGACCCGCGTCATCGAGTACCAGACCGGCGGGGCCTTGAGCTGGGACTGAGGCGGCAAAGGAGGCGAGCTGCAGAAAGAGGTCTGTTCATCAACCATCTGGGAGGCGCTGTGGGTTCCAGCCTGCTCAACCGGCGTTACCGCAGACGTAGAGCGAGCATGATGCACACCATTACCGAATGCCGCGCCGAGGGCAATTACACCCTGTGGCTGCGTTTCGACGACGGGCTCGAGGGCAGCGTCGATCTCGGCGCGCTGGTGCTGACCGAGTCGTATCTGGCGATATCCGACGCGGATACCTTCGCGCGCGTCGCGATCGACCCGGTTTCGAACGCGGTGACCTGGGCCGGGGGCATCAAGCTCGACCCGGAGATGCTCTACCGGGACCTCGCGAGCAAGACCCACGCGGCCCGCCATTGAGAAACCGCAGCTGCCGCGCGGGCGATCGATTGGAGGATTAAATGGCGAAAGCGAAAAGGCGGACCGGGAAGAAGAGGGCGGCGAAGAAGAAGCCGGCCCGGCGCGGCGCGAAGCGCGCCCCGGCGAAGCGCAAACCGGCGGCCCGCAGGCCCGCCGCGCCAGCCCCCCGACCGGTGGTGATACCCGGCGCCTGGCCGTTCCCGATGGGCTCCAAGCCCCAGTAATACCGGACGCTTCGCGCCGGATTACTTCCGCGCGTTGGAGCGGACGGCGGGGATGCTCTGGTTTCAGTTCCGTGCCTGAGGATCGCCGCTCAACGCGCGGACCATCGATCCACTTTTCGTCCTGATGCACGCATGGAGCGCAAGCGCGTCAACGCCTCGACCATCCGCTCGGTCGGCTACGACCCGGGCAACCAGCTCCTGGAAGTGGAGTTCACGAGCGGCTCGATCGTGCAATACCCGGGCGTGTCGCCGGAAGTCCATCGCCGGTTCATGAACGCGCCCTCGCCCGGAAGCTTTTTCCAGGACCAGATCGACGAGCATTTCCCGTCGAAGAGAATCCGCTGACCGGTATGCTGCCGCGATGAGCGTTCAGGCATCCGCCGCTGCCACCGCCATCGAGGTGGTGAAGAACGGCCCCTACCGGGTGAGCGGCACGTGCCGCGTGCGCAATGCTCGCGGCGAGGACGTGCCCGTGCGCGGCAGGTTCGCGCTGTGCCGCTGCGGCAGCTCGGGCAACAAGCCATTCTGCGACGGCACGCACGCGAAAATCGGCTTCGACGCGACGCGCTTCACCACCGTATCCCCGGACGCTGTCCAGCCCTACCGCGGTAAGCGGATCACGATCCACGACAACCGCGCGCTGTGCGCGCACTCGGGCATCTGCACCGACGGCCTGCCCGGGGTGTTCCGCCTGGGCAAGGAGCCGTGGATCGTGGCCGACGGAGCGGACGCCGCGGCGGCCATCGCCATCGTCCAGCGCTGCCCGTCGGGGGCGCTGAGCTACTCGATCGAGGGCGTGCCACCGCCGGCGGGACCGGGCGAGCTCCTGATCACCGCGTCGGCGAATGGGCCGTATTTCGTCAGCGGGGCCGTGGAGCTGCGCGCTGAGGGCGCGCGCCCACGCGACCCCGGCCGCTACGCGCTGTGCCGCTGCGGGGGCTCGAAGAACAAGCCGTTCTGCGACGGCACGCACTGGGCGATCCGCTTCGAGGAGAGCCGCGGCCGGCAGGCGGGCATGTTCGCGCCGCCGCTCGGACTGAGAAGGCTGAGCTTCATCCTCGGGGGGCTGCTGGTCGTCGGCGTGGCCGTTGCCATCGTCGTCGTCGAGGCCGCGGGCAAATGGTCGGCGCAAGGCTTCCTCGGCCCGGGCGGGCTGATTCCCGATCTCAACCTCGCGCTCGAACTCCTGCTCGTGGCAGGCCTTACTTTCGGCTGGTGGCTCGCGAAGCGCGGCAATATCGCGGCGCACCGCTACAACCAGACGGTCTGGGTGCTGGTGAACGCGGTGCTGGTCGCGCTCATCATGGCGCGCGGCATGGACAACGCGGCGCTCGAG
>JAHZNX010000096.1 GCA_020028375.1 Betaproteobacteria bacterium
GTCTATGCCCCCGAGCACCCGGCGGTGATCGGGACGCGCCAGGCCATCGACGGGCTGAACGTGTCCTCGCCGCAAGTCGCGGAGCTTCGCGCGGAGATCGCACAGCTCGAGCCGAAGGTTGCCGCGCGCTCGGGCGCCGGGGTAAACCCCGCCGCGCTCGGTAGCGGGGTGGACGCGGAATTGGCGGCGGCGCAGGCGCGCCTCCTGGAGCAGACGGACCCGCGCCTCGACTACGAGCGTCGCCAGCTGGAGACGCTCCTCCGCCGCCACGCGGGCCTGCTCGAGCGCATCGAGAGCGCCCGGATCGAGTTGGACACCGCCCGTTCTGGATTCGACGAGCGCTATTCCGTAATCACACCGGCCCGGCGACCCAAGGGGCCCATGAAGCCCTACGGACTGATCCTGACAATTGCGGGCGTGGGCCTCGGCCTCGTGGCGGCGTTCGCCGCCTCCGCCGCCGCTGACCTGTGGAGCGGGCGTATCGTGGAGCCGTGGCAAGTGGAAAGGACGCTGGGCCTAACGGTGCTCAGGAACGGGCGCCGTTGAGTTTCGCGCGGTGTCCGAGCGCTTGAATGTGCCGCCCGGGCCGGGCACCGAGAAGCCACCATAGGCGACGAACGACTTCACGAGACCGAACACGCGCTCGTGCCAGATTCGCGCAGACGGGAAGAGCTCGCGGAATCTGCGCTCGTCAACGAGTTGCACCGACTCGACGAGTCGACGGGCTTCCTCCCGGGTAACCGTTCACAGGGTTGAGGTCGGCTGACGGGGCCGAAATCTCCCATCCCTTCGATCACTTGCGCGGTGTCCGTCCGGTGGACGGCACCCGGCGTGACGGTTGACCCCAGCCGCGAGATGATGCTGGCGGAGGGCGGCGCTTCGAGCTGCTGAGGCCGCGGCGCGCGTGGCGCGCCGCAGTCGTCAGGCCTGGGCGGTCGCCGAGGGGGCGGCCGCGGCGGCGCGCGCGGCCTTCCACTGCGCCGGCATCAGGCCGGGGACGTCAGCCAGGCGCAGGCGGCGCGAGAGGCGCGGCAGCACGTCGGCGAGGTACTCGACGGGGTTGATGTCGAGGAGGGCGCAGCAGCCCAGCACCGAGTACACGACGGCGGCCCTCTCGGCGCCCGTGTCACTGCCCGCGAAGAGAAAGTTCTTCCTCGTCAGCGCCGTGCGGACGTGGAGCCGCTCGACCGCGCCGTTGTCGATGGGGATGACGCCATCGTCGAGGAAGCGCCGCAGAGGGACCACGTTGTTGAGCAGGTAGCCGATCGCCTTGCCCAGGGCGGACGACGGCGGCTCGTGAGGCTGCCGCACGCGGCACCACGACTCGAGCTCGTCGTACAGCGGGGCGCTCCGCGTCTGCCGCTCGAGGCGGATCTCCTCGGGCTCCCGGCCCCGGACCTCCTCCTCGATGTCGTACAGCTTCTTGAAGGCCGCGAGCGGCAGCGCCGCCCGCGAGTCACCGGCGGCGAGCGCCTTCCGGAAATACCTGCGCGAGTGCGTGTTGCATCCGCACTCCACCAGGCCCGCCCGCTTGAAGGACGTGTCGAAGAGCGGCGCGGCATCGACGACCGTGCGCCCCACGCGCTGGGCGAGGAAGTCCGCGGGGCCCATCTCGCCCTCGCGCTGGCCGTGCTGCTTGCCGGTCGAGGCGTACAGGTACAGCGCTACCTCGTCGTCGCCGACCGCGCCCCAGAACGTGCCCAGCCGGATCCCTTCCGGCCTCGACGAGTCCCGCACCGCGATCCCCGTCCCGTCGAAGTTCATCACCTCGGCCGCGAGCACCTGCCGCCTGGCCTCCTGCCACACGGGGTGAAGCGCCTCGGCGGCCCACGCCACCTGATCCGCCAACGTGGACACCGCCACCGGCAAGCCCAGCCGGGCGAAGCGCTCCTTCTGCCGGTGCAGCGGGAGCCCGTCGCGGTACTTGTCCACGATCAGCTGCGCCACGAACGAGGTGCCCACGCGGCCACCTGGGACGATCTTGTCCCGGGGCGGCGCGCGCACCACCTCCGCCTCGCAGTCGCCGCAGGCCAGCTTCTCCTGCTTGTCGACGCGGACCACGACCTCCGCCGGGATGAGATCGAGGACCTCCGTGACGTCGTGACCGATGCAGGTCCGCAGGCCCCCGCACCGCGGGCACGGCCGCTCTCCTTCCGGCACGGCGATGGGGTTCTCTACCCGGCGCAGGTGCGCCGGCAGCGGCTTTCTGATCGGCGGCTGCCGTTTCAACTTCGCCTCGGTGGCGTCCGGCTTCGGCTCGAGCGCCGCGGCCTCGCCCAGCTTCGCGTCAGCCTCGGCCACGTCGGGCGCCGGTGTCGGCTGGCTCGCGAGCCCCTCGATGAGGAGCAGGAGCTGCGCGCTCGAGACGCCTTCGTTCGTCCGGCCTCGCGACAGCACGTCCGCGAGCTTTCGCTCCAGCTCGCCATTGCGTGCCACCAGCTTCGCGAAGAGGGCGATCACCGCGTCCGTGTGACCATCGGCGAGCAGCTCCCGCAGCACCTCCAGCGCCGGCCCGCGGCGCTCGCTCTTCGCGGCGGTCGTGGGGGTGGAGGCGGTGGAGGCGGTGGAGGCGGGGGGAGTCACGGGCAGCGACACCGTAGCCACTCGACGCGATCGCGCAAGCGCGATCCGCACAATTCGTCACGCCGTCCGCGCGTGGGCCGGCGGCTCCCAGCGCTGCGAAGCGCGCGCACGCGTCACGTCGATCCCTTCCAGCAGCATGGACAGTTCGTGAACGTCGATCTCGACGCTACGCGCGCCGTCCGTCACCTGGTCCGCGAAGCTGAACGTGCCCCGCTCCAGCCGCTTGTGCAGGATCGTGAACCCACCGCGCGTCCACAGGAGCAGCTTCACCTGCGTCTTCCGCCTGTTGAGGAACACGAAGACGTGCCCGGAGAGCGCGTCCTTCGCCAGCGCCTCGCGCACCTCGTTCGAGAGACCGTCGAACGACTTCCTCAAGTTGCACGGCGCAGTCGCCACGTACACCTTCACCGCCCGCGGCAGGAGCATCATCGCGCCGACCTCGCGAGCTCCCTCACGAGCGCGCTCAGCCACGCCGCGGGCACCGCGCCCACGTCTGCGACCTCGACTTCGGCGGCGGCCTCGATCTGATCCACACGCGGCGGTCAGCGAGATCCATTCACGGTTGCGGGTGAAGGGGTCGACGGTCAGCCGGCAGGGCCGAGTAGCCGGGTCCTGTTGCCGCTTCCGATCGAGCTGAGGGAGCCCAACGAGACGGAGGAAGAGCGCGGGCGCCGTGGCGTCGTTGCGTCCGAGGCGGAGGGGGCCGGCGACGAGCGGTCAGCCGTCGCCGAGCAGGTGGTCGGTGGCGGCGCGGTAGCTGGCGATGAGTTCGCGGAGGCTGGCCGCGAGGATGAGGATCGACTCGGCGAGCGCGAGGTGCGGCGGGCTCGGCTCCTCGTGCGGCTGTTCCCCGAGCGCAGCGTGCTCGGCCTCGAGGGTGCGGGCGGCGAGCAGCAAGGTGGTGTCGAGCGTGGCCAGGATGGAGCGCTCCGAGGCCATCAGGATCTGCCCGGTCGTGGGCAGCCAGACGTCGGGCGGCTCGCGCGCGCTCATGGCTCGTCGCCTTCCCGCTCGGCCGGCTGCGGCAGGCCGTGCTCCTGCGCCCGCTGGCGCGCGAGGAATTGGCGGTAGCTGGGGCCGTCGATGTCGAGGTGCGTGGAGGTGGCGGCGAGCCGGTCGAGGACCGCGGCGGCGAGGGTGGCATCGCCGAGGTACTTGCCCCAGGCCGACAGCTTGATGTTGGAGGTGAGGGCGGTCGAGACGTTCAGGTGGCGCCGGTCGAGGAGCGTGAAGAGCAGGTGGGCCGCGGTCGCCTCCTCGTCCCTGCGCTTGAGTTGCCCCAGCCCTACGTCGTCGATGACGAGCAGTGAAGCGCGGCACCAGCGGCGCATGCGCCGCTCGTAGGAGCCGTCGGCCAGGCCCGCGTACAGGTCGTCGACGAGGTCGACGCAGCGGGCGTAGCGGACCGTGAGCTCGCGCTCGCACGCCTTCAAGGTCAGCGCCTGCAGGATGTGACTTTTCCCAGTGCCGCTCTTGCCTGTGACGAGGATGTCCTCGCGCCGGTCGAGGAAGGACAGCGAGAAGAGCTCCTCGACGGCGCGGCGGTCGAGCTTGGGCTGGAAGGCCCAGTCGAAAGCGGCGAGAGTCTTGCGGACCTTGAGGCCGCTGCCCTTGATGCGCCACTCGATGCTGCGCTCGCGCCTGAGAGCCACGGCGTGGGCGAGCAGGCGCTCGACGGCGTCGCGGTCGGTGGCGTGGTGCTCCCTGGCCCAGGTCAGGTGGGCTTCGACGTCGAGTCCGGCGAGGCCGAGGCGATTGAGGTGCTGGCTGATTCGCTGCCCGCACTCGTCGGCTGGGGCGTGGCGTGGCTTGGGCTCGCTTCGCTTGGGCACGGGGGCTCTCCTTCGGCCTGTGGCGGTGGGCCTCGCGGCGGCAGCGCGTCATACTCGGCGAGGTCGCGGGGCTCGGTGTTGCCGCGCGCGAGGAGGCGCTCGAGCTTGTGGGCGGTGGTCCCGGCGGCGTACTCGTCGAGTCGCCGCACCGGGGCGCGGGCGACGAGGATGCGTTCGACGGCGCCGTGCGCGAAGGCGCCGTAGGCCAGGGCATGGGAGAGCGCCCGGACGAGGTCCGCCGTGTCGAAGCCGGCGCGCAGCGCCAGGATGCGCCGGGCGTGGTAGCCGGCCGAGCGCGGCTGGGCCTTCTCCAGGGCGGCGAGGAAGCTCTGGGCCTGCTCGCCCAGCTCCGCGAAGGCGCGGCGCAGCTGATCGAGATCCGGGCCGCGGTCGGCCAGGTGGGGCCGGTGGCCCGGTAGCGTCGCGACCTCGCCGGCGCCGCGTGGCTTGAGCTCGTGGCGCGCGATGCAGGACAGGTCCGGCTTGTAGACCCACAGCTCCTTCTCGGTCACTCGCACCGGCAGGATCTCGGTGACGTACTCGTAGGGCAACGAGTAGCGATTTCCGTCCCAGGCGAGGTAGCCCTCGATGTCGCACAGCTTGTAAAGGACGCGGGCGGTGTCGTAGGGGTGGCCGGGCAGCGGCCGCAGAAGGGGCCGCTCCTCCTCGAACAGCTCGAGCCGGGTGCGGCGCTTCATCCTCTTGAGCGGCCGGCGGTCGCAAATGGTGTCCAGCCAGTGCTGAAGCTGGGCCGCGAGGTCGGCCTCGTCGCGGAACTTGCGGCCTCGGAAGAAACTGAGAGTCAACTCGTAGAAGCTTCTTTCGACCCGGGGCTTCTCGTTTGGCCTCCTGGGGTGGCAGGCCACCGGCTGAAACTCGTAGTAAGTGGCGAAGTCGATGAAGCGCGGATTGAAGATCGGCTGCGCTCCCTCCCAGCGCAGCACCACCGGCTTCTGGTTGTCGTACTTGCAGCGGCGCGCCGCGCCCTCGAGCCGCTCGAAGGCGCGGACGTGTCCCTCCATCAGCGCGAAGAGGTCGTTGCGCTGGTGGAAGCTGAAGCACTTGCGGGTGCTGTGACGCAGCGTGTAGCCAAAGGCCTGCAGCTTACGCGCTGGCGCCTGGGTGAACTCGACCCGGTACTCCGACCAGTCGCACTCGCCCATCTCCCCGGGCCCGTAGATCGGCGTCACCAGGCTGGGCGTGACGGAGGGCTTGGGACGGATCCGGCGCACGAGGACCTTCACCGCCGTGTAGCCACCCTCGAACCCTGCGTCGCGCAGCTCCTCGAAGACCCGCTGGGCGGTGATGTCGGGGAAGGTCGCGAGCAGGCCGTCGATTTGGGGCCGGAAGCCATCGAGCTTGGACGGCCGCACGAGCACCTCCGGCGGCACCAGCGCCAGGTGCCGCGCTCCGCGCACGGTCTCATGGGCCTCGAGGATGTCGCGCACCGTGTTGCGGCCGACCTTGAGCGCGCGAGAGATCGCGCGACGGCTCATGCCCTGCTTGGAGAGCAGGACCACGTCGTGAACGAGCTTCTCGTCAGCCGACATCGTGAGCTCCAGACGCGCCCAGGCGCTTGTCGAGGGTCTCGCCCAGCGCGCGCAGCGCGGCGCGCAGGTCGAGCAGCTCGCGCGTGACGGTGGCGCACGCCTCCCGCCCAAGGCTCTCCAGCGAGCGCTCCAGGAGCCGCGCGTGCAGGCGCGCCGCGACGCGCTTCATCGTCCAGGCGTCGGCCACCAGCTGCTCGCCCGGCGTGCGGTGCGGGGCGCCTCCCTTGGGCGGCGGCGCGGCCTGCGGCGCCTGCTCGAGCAGGACGTCCCACTCCGCTGCGGGCGCCGCCAGGAGCGCATCGACGAGCCGCACCGTCTGGCGCGTCGTCATCCCTCGCCGCGCCACCGCGTGCGCCACCACGTCCTGGTTGCAGCGCTGCAACCGGCCCAGCTCCACCGCCGCGGTCGCCGACAGGAGTCCCAGCCGCACGCTGGCCGTGATCCCGTCGGAGAGCCCCTCGGCCAGCGTCAACCGGCGGCACACGAAGCTCTTGTGCCGGCCGAGCAGCAGCGCGATCTGCGGCTGGGTGAGCGCGTCGTCCCGGTACAACGACCGCACCAGCCAGGCTTCCTCGAGCTCGCACAGCCCCGCCCCCGCGTTGCAGCGCAACAGCCGCACCTTCGCGCCCGCCGCGTCGAGCGCGTGCACCTCGGCCCGGACCGCTGACCACGACAGCTGGCGCGCCGCGCGCGCCCGCTTGAAGCCGTCGAAGAGCTCGAGGCCCTTGCCGGCGCGGTACACCTGCACCGGCGTCAGCTGCCCCAGCCTCGCCAGCGACAGCTGCATCTCTTGCTGCGCCTCGGGCGCGCACAACCGCACCGACGCGAGCGCCTCGCCCAGCTCCGCCGGCGCCACCGCGATCGTCGCTGCCGCCTCGCCCGTCATCCCGCGGGACGGTGCGCCCGCTCGCTCGCTGCTGACCAGACCGGCGCGTGACGGATGTCCCAGAAAAGCGCGCTCAACCCCCCGTCCCGACTCGCGATCCTTGGCCGAGGGTGGCGCGTGACAGCGCGCCCTCATGTCCCAACCTGCGCCTCCGAAACCTCAATCGCCCCAGCGAAAAGATGCCTGATCCGGCGGCGGAGGCCGGCGCGTGACAGCCGCTCGGCTTGTCCCAACTTCTCGATGATTTCCTCAATGGCGCTGGCCGCTTCCGCGGACAGGCCGGCGCGTGACATCGGCGGTCCAGGCCCCGCCGCCGACTGCCGCTGCCGTCGAGATCGTTGCTGCCGCTCGCGCTCAGCCTCGCGGAACTCCGCCGGCGCCGCCGATCGCCGCGACCTCGCTTGCCGCGCACGTCGCTGGCGACGACACCGCGCCGAGCACGTCCTCTGTGTCTTCGCCGCCGATGCGTGCGCGCGGTACCACACGCGGCACTCGCAGCATCGCTGGCGCGCCCTCTCGTCCTCGAGCCCCATCCCCCGACCGTCGTCGAAGGCTGGCGCCGGCGCGACCTCGCCCCGCTCGCTGCGGCGATCAGGCGGCCGGGGTGGATCTCAAGACCGCCGCGGGGTGGATCTCAGGCTGGCCGCCGCCAAAGTGGGTGGTCGACGGTTGAAGCTTCGGGACGGAGATCGTCACGGCCTCGACGGCGGCCAACTGGCCCCGCGCGGCGGTCATCTGCACGTGGAGGGTCGCTCGCTCCGCATCGAGCGCGGAGAGCCTGGCCTCGAGTCGAGCCAGCTCGCTCGCGATTTCCTCTCGATTCGGAGTCACGTCACCGGTCCGCTTCTTCGGCGCGTCCGGCGGGCGCGGCCGTATCGGCCCCAGCTCCTCGACCTCGGTCGCCGCCTACGGCGCAAATCGTCCATCGTCGCGCGCGAGGAAGCGGATGAGGCACCCGTGAAGGAGCGCCCAGGCCTGGCGCGACACTCTCGCGACGACCAGCGCCGTAGACCCGATCGCCTGCTTGTGGAGAGCGGCGGGGAGCAGGAGATCGGCCGCGTACCCTTGACCTTCAGGGAGACCGGGCCACGGCGGGACAAAGAAGCGCCGGCTCGGGCGATACGCGCGAAGCGCCGCGAGCTGCTCGGCATTCGCGGCGCTCACGTCGACAAGCGGGACGATCTGCGTCCACGCGACATCTACGAGCGCTCGAT
>JAHZNX010000097.1 GCA_020028375.1 Betaproteobacteria bacterium
GATGTCCCACAGCGCGATGTCAATGCCCCCGATCGCGGCCATGACCTGCGGGCGCGCGCCGCGCGGCAGTGGCGGCGGCAGCCCGTCGCGCCCGCCCATGCCGCCGGGCCGCGGTGACGTTAGGGCGAAAAGCTTCTCCCAGACCGCGACGCTCGCAGTCGCCTCCATGCCGCGGATCAACTCGCCGAAGCGCGCCTCCCACTCGCAGATCGCCTTCTGCGGTGAGCCGTGAATGGGGCCGCAGCCGACAATCCCGTCGTCGGTGCGCACCTCCACCAGGATGACGCTCGAATCCTTCAGCTCCTCGTGCGCCGTCCACAGCACGTGCTCGAGCGGCACCGAGATCGGATGGGCTTTCACTTCGGCGATCTTGCTCATCGGTCTTCACTCATCAGCGGCCTCAGACATGTCGTCATCAAGTATCGATATCATCGTTTCGGCCGCTCTGCGCGTCACCGGGGGTCACATCCCCGAACATGTTCGGGGCCCCTGTTCCGCCCCTCGACGCGCCCCATCACTCAAATGAGCATGCCAACTACCGCGCCCGTCATCAGCGTGGCGATCGTGCCGGCCACGATGGAACGCAGCCCGAGCGCGACGATCTCATCGCGCCGCTCCGGCACCATGGCCGCCATGCCGCCGATCAGGATGCCGAGGCTACCGAAATTGGCGAAGCCGCACAGGCTGTAGGTCATGATGAGGCGGCTGCGCGCGCCGAGCGCGTCGGCCGGCAGGCGCGCGAGGTCCACGTAGGCGATGAACTCGTTCAAGACCGTCTTGGTTCCCATCAGCGCCCCGGCCGTGACCGCCTCCGTCCACGGCACGCCAGCAAGCCATACCAGCGGAGCCATCGCGTAGCCCAGCACGCGCTGCAGCGTGACCTGCGACCCGCCCCAATGCGGCAGCAGGCCGAGCGCGAGGTTCACGAGCGTGACGAGCGCGATCAGCACGATCAGCATCGCCACGACCGCGAGCAGGAGCTGCAGGCCGTCGAGCGTGCCGCGCGTCACCGCGTCCATGCTGCTCCGCGCCGGCTGCGCTGGAAGGAGTTTGCCGGAAGTGGGCGCGCCGCGCGGCGGCACCATCACCGCCGCGATCAGGATCGCGGCGGGGGCGCTGATGATGGACGCCGACAGGATGTGGCCCAGGGCATCCGGCAGCACCGGGCCGAGGATCGCCGCGTAGAGCGCCATCACCGTGCCGGCGATGCCCGCCATGCCGGCGGTCATGACGATGAAGAGCTCGCCCCGGCTCATCTCCTTCAGGTACGGCCGCACGACGAGGGGCGCCTCCACCATGCCGACGAAGATGTTGGCCGCCGTGGAGAGCCCGACCGCGCCGCCCACGCCCATTGCCTTTTCCAGCACCGCAGCAAACGCGCGCACGACGGCGGGCAGCACCCGCCAGTGAAAAAGGAGCGCGGACAGAGCGCTCACCACGAGGATCAGCGGCAGCGCGCGGAAGGCGAGGACAAAGCTCGACGTTCCGGGCTGCTCCGCGAACGGCTGCGGTCCGCCGCCGAGGAAGCCGAATACGAAGCGGGTTCCCTCCTGGGTCGCCTGTTCCAGCGCCGAAAGAAGCTCATTGAGTGCCAGGAACACGTCCCTGAAGAGCGGCAGCTTGAGAAGCGCCGCCGCCAGCACGATCTGCAGAACCGCGCCGGAGACGACGATGCGCCACGGCACCGCCCGGCGGTCCTCCGACAGCAGCCACGCGATCAGGAAGAGAGCGATGAAGCCGAAGGCGCTTTGGAGGATATGAAGCAATGGACAGGATGAACAGGATTAACAGTATTATTTCATCGGTCTGATCTTGTTAATCTTGTTAATCCTGTCTATTCAACTGCGGCGCCAGATCGTACCCTTCGACGTGTCCTCCAGCGCGATGCCCGCAGCGAGCAGCTCTTTGCGGATGCGGTCGGCTTCGGCGAAGTTGCGGGCCGTCCTCGCGGCGGCACGCTCGGCGATGAGCGCCTCGATGCGCTGCGGCGTCAGCCCTTCGCCGGCCGGCAGTGCCTGCAGGAACTGCTCCGGCTTGCGCTGGAGCAATCCGAGGATTCCGGCCAGGGACTTCAACAGCGCCGCATCCCTGGCCGAGCGGCTCTTGTTCAGCTCGTTGGCGAGATCGAACAGCACCGCGACCGCCTCCGGCGTGTTGAAGTCGTCGTTCATCGCGTCGCGGAAGCGCTTCGCGTGCGGGTCGTTCCAGTCGACCGGTCCCGCCGCGGCTTCGAGGCCCTTCAGCGCCGTGTAGAGGCGGGTCAGCGCCTGCTTCGCGTCCTCCAGGTGCTGGTCGGAGTAGTTGAGCGCGCTGCGGTAATGGGCGCGAACGATGAAGAAGCGCACAACCTCGGCGTCGTAGCGCGCGAGCACCTCGCGCACGGTGAAGAAATTGCCGAGCGACTTCGACATCTTCTCGCTCATTTCACCCTTCTGCACGCGCACGAACCCGTTGTGCATCCAGTAGTTGACGAATTTCGTCTGGTTCGCGCCTTCGGATTGCGCGATCTCGTTCTCGTGGTGCGGAAACTGCAGGTCCTGCCCGCCGCCATGGATGTCGAAATGGTTTCCGAGCAGCGTGCTCGACATGACCGAGCATTCGATGTGCCATCCCGGACGCCCCCTGCCCCACGTCGATTCCCAGTAGGGTTCGCCTTCTTTTGCCGACTTCCACAGCACGAAGTCGAGGGGATCCTGCTTCCCGGGCAGGACGTCCACGCGCTCGCCGGCGCGCAGATCATCCAGCGACTTGCCGGACAGCTTCCCGTAGTCGGGGAACTTGCGCACCGCAAAGTTGACGTCGCCGCTCGGCGCGCGGTAGGCGAGGCCGCGGCGCTCGAGCAAGTCGATCATCTTTAACATGCCCGGCACGTGCTCGGTGGCGCGCGGCTCGAAATTGGGCTTTTCCACCCCGAGCGCGGCGCTGTCCTCGTCCATGGCGGCGATAAAGCGTGCGGTGAGCGCTTCGACCGCCTCGCCGCTTTCCTGTGCGCGCTTGATGATCTTGTCGTCGATATCCGTGATGTTGCGCACGTAGGTCACGTCGTAGCCCGATGCCCGCAGCCAGCGTTGCACGACGTCGAACGCCACCAGCATCCGCGCGCCCCCCATGTGGATGTGGTCGTAGACGGTCATGCCGCAGACGTACATGCGCACCCGGCCGGGCGCCAACGGCACGAAATCCTGCTTTTCGCGAGCCAGGGTGTTGTAGATTTTCAGCATGGTCCTGCCCGTCGCGCGCTCGCCCCGGCGTGCGAGGCGCCCTCCCCCCGATCAAGGCCACCCGCCGCGACAGCAGGCCACTGCCGGCGGGAACGCGAAATTACGTAGTTTGAATTGCCCGGAGTTCTTGGTAAAATTTCTAGGATTATTTCACTAACCCACTGAAATTCGGGGAAAGTATAGCACGATGCTCCGCCCCGCCTTACGCCTGGCCGGGATCGTCGGGACCGTCGCCGTCGTCCTGCTCACCTCGGTTCCAGCGGCGGCTCAACGCGACGCGCTGCAGGAAGCGAGTCAGCTGTTCAAGCAGGGCCAGTACGAGCGCGCGCTCGAGCGCGTTGAGACCCATCTCAAGGCCAATCCCCGGGACGCGCGCGGGCGCTTCCTCAAGGGACTGATATTCGCGGAGCAGCGCAAGCCGAACGAAGCGATCAAGGTGTTCACGGAGTTGACCCAGGACTTCCCGGAACTGCCCGAACCCTACAACAATCTTGCGGTGCTTTACGCGTCGCAGGGGCAGTACGAAAAGGCGCGTTCTGCGCTCGAGATGGCCATCCGCACGCATCCGAGCTACGCCACGGCGCACGAGAACCTCGGGGACATCTACGCCAAGATGGCGAGCCACGCCTACGACAAGGCGCTGCAGCTCGACAAGGCCAATGCTCCGCTCCAGACCAAGCTCAGCCTGATCAAAGATATCTTCGTGGGCAGTGCACGCCCGCCGAAGCCCGAAGGCGCGAAGGCGGACGCGGCCAAGGTCGCCGTCGCAGCCCCCGTGCAGAAACCACCGGCGCCGGTCCCGCAGTCGCAGAGCGCGGCGCCCGCCCCGGTGGCAGCCAAGCCCGCTGCGGCCAAGCCCCAGGCCAAGCCCGTCGCCAAGCCATCCAGCAATCCCGAGGAGGTGTTGAGCGCGGTCAATTTGTGGGCAAAGGCATGGTCGGAAAACAATGTGGGAGGGTATCTCGCGCATTACTCTACCGACTTCAGGACGCCTAACGGCGAGGCCCGCAGCGACTGGGAGGCCCAGCGCAAGGCGCGCATCGCCAAGCCGCGCAAGATCCAGGTGGACGTCGAATCGCCCAAGGTCGTGTTCAACGACAGCGGCCGCGTGACGGTGACCTTTCGGCAGCATTACCGGTCGGATGCCCTCAGTGTCTCCAGCAATAAAACGCTGGTGATGGTCAAGTCGGGAGACCGGTGGCTCATCCAGAGCGAGAAGGCCGGCAGTTGAAGCTCCAGGACCTGAGCGGCTCGCGCCCGCTTCGCTACGCGTTCGCGGCGCTGCTGCTGGTGGCGGTCTGCGCCTGCGCGCTCGTCATGAACGGCCGCTCCGGCCAGGCCGTGTCCGCAACGACCGCGGTCTCCGCCCCGTCGCTCAAGCGAGAGGACGCGGCGAGCGGGCCCGAGGCGCAGCTGTCGAGGACGCTGCACGAGGTCGGCAACCGCCGGCTCGACGCCGCCGTCTCCGAGATCGACAAGGCGATCCGGGATTATCCCAATTTCCGGCTCGCGCACCTGATCAAGGGTGATCTCCTGCTCGCCCGGGCGCGGCCGCTCACCACGGTGGGCAACGCATCGGGCGCGCCACTCGACCGGCTGGAGGAGCTGCGCGCGGAAGCGCGCGCGCGGCTCGCGCGCATCCAGCAGCAGCGCCCGGTCGGCCTCGTGCCACGCTACGTCGTCCAGATGCAGCCCGAGCAGCGGCACGTCCTGGTGGTGGACACGGCCCGGTCCACGCTCTACGTGTTCGAGAACCGCGGGGGCGAAGCGCGCTACGTCACGGACTACTACGTCAGCATCGGCAAGAACGGGATCGACAAGTACCGCGAGGGCGACAACAAGACGCCGCTCGGGGTCTATCAAGTGACCGGCCGCATCTCGCGCGAGAAGCTGAACACCGACTACGGCAAGCTTGCCGAGCAATACGGCGTGGGCGCACTGCCGATCAGCTATCCCAATGAATGGGACCGCCGCAAAGGCCGCAATGGCTCCGGCATCTGGCTGCATGGCGTGCCCTTCGATACCTACAGCCGGCCGCCGCTCGCGAGCAACGGCTGCATCGCGCTCACCAACGAAGACTTCACGGCGATTTCCCGAGAGGTGCAGATCGGGCTCACGCCGGTGATCATCGCAAACGGCGTGGACTGGGTCGCGTCCGGGGCCAGCGCGGCCTTGCGCGAGGAGCTCGCGCGGCACGTCGAGAGCTGGCGCCGCGACTGGGAGAACCGCGACACGGAGCAGTACCTCGCGCACTACGCCGGTAATTTCACGACTGGCAAGATGAGGCTTGCCCAATGGTCCAGGCAGAAGCGCAAGGTCAACGCGGGCAAGACCTGGATCCGGGTCGACCTCGACAAGGTGAGCATCTTCGCCTACCCGGGCCGGGACGACCTGGCGGTGGTGACGTTCGACCAGAATTACGCGAGCAACAATCTCGTCACCCAGATGCGCAAGCGCCAGTACTGGATACGGGAAGACGGCGTGTGGCGCATCCTCCACGAAGGTGCTGTTTGACGGCAGGATTCAGGATCAAGGATTGAGGATTCAGGCGTTCAAATTGCTGGGCGGCCAAGTTGCCGGCCAGTCTTTTGCCATGGCCGCAACCCGAACAATCCTCGCCACGCTGACATTGCTTGCGGCTCTGCCCGCCGCGGCGGCGAATCCGCAAATCGAAATAAAGACTACCCTGGGCCCCGTGGTGATCGAGCTCTACCGCGACAAGGCTCCGCTCACGGTCGACAATTTCCTGCAGTATGTGAAGGACCGTCATTACGACGGGACGCTCTTCCATCGGGTCATCCCCGGGTTCATGATCCAGGGCGGCGGCTACGGCCCCGATTTTGGCGAGAAGCCGGCGCGCAAGCCGGTGCGCAACGAAGCCGGCAATGGCCTCAGGAACGAGGCCGGGACGATCGCGATGGCGCGCACGTCCGACCCGCATTCCGCGACCGCCCAGTTCTTCATCAACGTCGCGGACAACGAGTTTCTCAACTTCCGGTTTCCCACGCAGGAAGGCTACGGCTACTGCGTATTCGGGAAGGTGGTGAAGGGCATGGACGTGGTGAATCGCATCGTGAAGGTGCGCACCGGCTCCGGTCGGGGCGGACACCGCGATGTGCCGGTCGAGCCCGTCGTCATCGAAAGCGCCCGCCTCATCGAGACCGCCGCCAAACTCGCGAAGTAGCGGTCGGTAATCACCCTTCCCCCTTCACTCGGAACATGGTCAAACTGCACACCAATCACGGCACCATCACGCTGGAGCTTGACGAGAAGCGCGCGCCCGCCACCGTCTCCAATTTTCTCGAGTACGCGAAGAGCGGGCATTTCGGCAACACGCTCTTTCACCGCGTCATCAACGGCTTCATGATCCAGGGCGGCGGCTTCGAGCCGGGCATGAAGCAGAAGCCGACGCGCGCGCCGATCCGGAACGAAGCCGACATCACGCTCAAGAACGCCGCCTACACGATCGCCATGGCACGCACCTCCGATCCCCACTCGGCGACCGCCCAGTTCTTCATCAACGTCGCCGACAATGCCTTTCTCGACCACACCGCGCCCACCCCGCAGGGCTGGGGCTACTGCGTGTTCGGGCGCGTCGTGGAGGGCAGCGAGGTGGTGGACAAGATCAAGGGCGTCAAGACCGGAGCAAAGGGCATGCACCAGGACGTGCCCGTGCAGGACGTCATCATCGAGCGCGCCGAAATACTTTAAGGATGAAGGCGGAAGGCGGAAGGCGGAAGGAGATACCAACGAAGTTGGGAGTCATCCTTCATCCTTCATCCTTCATCCTTTAAGCGAAAATGCACAGCATTTTCGTCTCGGACCTGCACCTCTCCCCCGAGCGGCCGCGCATCAACCAGGTGTTCCTCGATTTCGCCGCCCGCACCGCGGCGCAGGCTGAGTCCGTCTATGTCCTGGGCGACCTGTTCGACTACTGGGTGGGCGACGACGAACTTGCCGACCCTTTCAACGCCGCGGTCGCCGATGCGCTGCACCGATTGAGCAGCAAGGGGATCGCGCTTCACTTCATGCACGGCAACCGCGACGTGCTGGTCGGGCAGTCCTTTGTCGCGCGCTGCGGCGCGAAGATGCTGTCGGACCCGACCGTCCTCGATCTCCACGGAACCCGGACTCTTCTCATGCACGGGGATACGTTGTGCACCGATGACGTGGAGTACCAGAGATTCCGTTCCTACGCTCGCAATCCCGTGTTCCAGCGCCTGTACCTGTGCCTGCCGCTCGCCCTGCGCCGGGCGCTGATGCGCCGAATGCGCGCCGGGAGCGAGCAGCACAAGCAGGGGACGAGCGCGGAGATTATGGACGTAGCCCAAGCGGCGGTCGAGCGGGTCTTGCGCGAGCACGGCTACCCGCGGCTGATCCACGGACACACCCACCGCCCTGCCCGGCACCTGCACACGGTGGATGGCCGCCGCTGCGAGCGCTGGGTGCTGAACGACTGGTACCAGCGCGGTGGCTACCTCTCCTGCGACAGCAGGGGGTGCAGGGCAGAGGGCCTCTAACCTTCTCGGCTGCTTCGTGGCGGTGCAGCATCGACCGATTTTCGCGCTGGGCTTACAAAGGCTTACAATTTGTAACTGACACTGGGGCGTCACCTGCGTTGAAATAGGCAGGAGGACACCGCCATGAAGGCTTTCGTCAGGTGGGTAGTTGCCGGATTGCTCGCCGTGCTGCTGACGCAGCCGGCGGCGATGGCCCAGAATCGTCCCGCGTTCTCGCCCGAAGAGCTCGACCAGATGCTCGCCCCGATCGCGCTCTATCCGGATCCCCTGCTCTCGCAGATCCTGATGGCGGCGACCTATCCCCTCGAAGTGGTCCAGG
>JAHZNX010000098.1 GCA_020028375.1 Betaproteobacteria bacterium
CGTGCACGCGGAGCAGAAGCGGCCCAACATCCTCGTCATCTGGGGCGATGACATCGGCTGGTTCAACGTCAGCGCCTACAACCAGGGCATGATGGGCTATAAGACGCCGAACATCGACCGCATCGCCAAGGAGGGCGCGCTCTTCACCGACTGGTACGGCCAGCAGAGCTGCACCGCCGGCCGCGCGGCCTTCATCACCGGCCAATCGCCGTTTCGCACCGGACTGCTCAAGGTCGGCCTACCCGGCGCGAAGGAAGGCTTGCAGAAGGAGGACGTGACGCTCGCCGAACTGCTCAAGGCGCAGGGTTACACGACTGGACAGTTCGGCAAGAACCACCTCGGCGACCGCGACGAGCATCTGCCCACCGCTCACGGCTTCGACGAGTTCTTCGGATCCCTCTACCACTTGAATGCCGAGGACGAGCCGGAGCATCCCGATTACTTCAAGGACCCCGAGTTGAGAAAGCGCTTCGGCACGCGCGGCGTGATTCGCTCGTGGGCCAACCCCGACGGCACACAGAAGATCGAGAGCACCGGGCCGCTGACCAAGAAGCGCATGGAAACGGTGGACGAGGAATTCACCAAGGGCGCGATCGACTTCATGCAGCGCGCGAAGAGGGCGGACAAGCCCTTCTTCCTCTGGTGGAACTCCACCCGCATGCACATTTGGACACGGCTCAAGGCGGAGAGCCAGGGCAAGACCGGCCTCGGCATCTATCCCGACGGCATGGTGGAGCATGACGCCCTGGTCGGCCAAGTGCTCAAGGCCCTGGATGACCTCGGCCTCGCGGGCAACACCATCGTCATGTATTCCACCGACAACGGTGCGGAGGTGGCCAGTTGGCCCGACGGCGGCGCCACGCCCTTCCGCGGCGAGAAGAACACCAACTGGGAGGGCGGCTACCGCGTGCCGACCGTCATGCGCTGGCCCGGTGTGATCAAGCCCGGCAGCGTGCTCAACGACGTCGTCGCGCATGAAGACATGCTCCCGACGCTGATGGCGGCGGTTGGCGAGCCGGACATCAAAGAGAAGCTGATTAAGGGCCACAAGGTCGGCAACAAGACCTTCAAGGTCCATCTCGACGGCTACAACCAGATGGACTACTTCGTCGGCAAAGCGCCCAGCCCGCGCAAGGAGTTCTTCTACTTCAACGACGACGGCTCGCTGGTCGCTTTGCGCTACAACCAGTGGAAGCTCGTGTTCGCGGAGCAGCGCGCGCATGGCTTTGACGTCTGGCAGGAACCTTTCGTGACGCTGCGCGTGCCCAGGCTCTACAACATCCGCTCGGATCCGTTCGAGACCGCCGACCACAGCATGGAATACTGGCGCTGGAGAGCGGAACACCTCTTCCTGCTGGTGCCGGCCCAGCAGTTCGTCGGGCAGTTCTTGGCCACGTTCAAGGAGTTCCCGCCGCGCCAGAAAGTCGGCACCTTCTCACTCGACCAGGTGCTGCAGTCGCTCCAGCAGGGCGGCGGCAAGTGACGCCGCGCTGAATGAGAAGCTGAGCGAACACCTCGGGCCGGCGAGCGCTTTATGGGCATCGTGCACCACACCGACGCCGCGCGCGAGTGGGCCTACGACCGCGAATCGTACATCGGTCGGCTGGACAAGGCGCTCAATGAAGCGCAGCAACGGGGCTGGACCATCGTGGACATGAGGAAGGATTGGAAGCGCGTGTTTCCATTTGAGTGATAAAGCCAAAGACACTGATTCGAGCAGAAGCAATGGCAAGAGCAAGGAGAAATGCATCCAAGCGGCAAAAGACCGCCGGACGGGCAGCCAAGCCGCGCCGCACGCTCTGGGTGATCGGCGCCCTTGCGGTGATCGTGGTCATCGCGGCGGTCGCGGTCGCCAGCCGGTCCCCGAAGCCGCCCGCCGGTCCCAACAATGACCCCGCGGCACCGACGGCCCCGGACCAGGCCAGCCCCGATCGCCTGACGGGTCGATGGCTGCGACCGGATGGGGGCTATGTGATCGAGGTTCGCAGTGCACAGGGCAATGGTGTCCTGGACGCGGCCTACTTCAATCCGCGCCCGATCAACGTCTCCCGTGCCGAGTGGCGTCGCGATAACGGCCGCTTGCAGGTTTTCATCGAACTGCGCGACGCCAACTATCCCGGCTCGACCTACACCCTGCGCTACGCGCCGCAGCAGGACCGGCTGGTGGGCGACTACTTCCAGGCCGTCCACCAGCAGACCTTCGACGTTGAATTCGTGAGACAGAAATGAACCGTACGCCAGTAAAGGAGGACAGGGCATGACAGAGGCACACAACCACCGGTACACGCGGCTCCAGCGCCTTCTCCGCCCGCTAGCGCTGGCGCTCATCGCGCTAGCCGCATGCCTGGCCGCGCTCCCTGCGTCGGCGCAGCAGCCGGACAAGCTCGACCGCACGGTGCTGCCGATCCCCGAACCCAAGTCTGCGCCGATCACCGAGCTGGACGCGCGCAAGGCGAAAGCGCCGCCGCGCTTCGAGGTCAAGGCGCCCAAGGGCGCGCCCAACGTGGTCATCGTCCTGATCGACGATATGGGGTTCGGGCAACCCAGCACCTTTGGCGGCGGCGTGGCCATGCCGACGCTCGATCGGCTGGCCGCAGGCGGGCTGCGATACAACCACTTTCACGTCGCGGCGCTCTGCTCGCCCACGCGAATGGCGCTCCTGACCGGCCGCAACCATCACTCCACCAACACCGGCTCGGTCATGGAGATCTCCACCGCTTTCCCCGGCTACACCGGGGTGCGGCCCGACAGCGTGGCGCCACTGGCTGAAATGCTGCGCCTGAATGGCTACAGCACCGCCGCCTTCGGCAAGTACCACGAGACAGCACCCTGGGAGGTGAGCGTCTCGGGACCCTTCGACCGCTGGCCGACACGGTCAGGCTTCGACAAGTTCTACGGCTTCATCGGGGGCGAGACCAACCAGTGGGCGCCGCTGATCTACGACGGCACGATCAAGGTGGAGCCGCCCCACGATCCCAAGTACCACTTCACTACCGACATGGCGAACCAGGCGATCACCTGGGTGAGGGCGCAGCAGTCGCTCACGCCGGACAAGCCCTTTTTCGTCTATTTCGCTCCCGGCGCGACGCACGCCCCGCACCACGTGCCGAAGGAGTGGATCGCGAAGTACAAGGGCAAGTTCGACCAGGGCTGGGACCAGTACCGCGAGGAGACGCTTGCGCGGCAGATCAAGCTCGGCGTGGTGCCGCCGGGCACGAAGCTCGCGCCCAAGCCGCCGGCCATCAAGGACTGGGACAAGCTTTCGGCCGACGAGAAGCGGCTCTTTGCACGTCAGATGGAGACCTTCGCGGCGTTCGGCGAACACACCGATTACGAGATCGGACGGCTCGCACGCGCGATCGAGGACATGGGAGCGATGGAGAACACGCTCTTCATCTACATCGCCGGGGACAACGGCGCGAGCGCCGAAGGCAGCATGACGGGCCTATTCAACGAGACGTCGTTTTTCAACGGCGTCCCCGAGAAGCTCGAGGACGTGCTTCGCTACCTCGACCGGTGGGGCGATCCGACGACTTACCCGCACTACGCGGTGGGCTGGGCCGTCGCGGGGAACACGCCGTTCGCCTGGACGAAGCAAGTTGCCTCCGACTATGGCGGCACGCGCAATGGCATGGTGATCCACTGGCCCAAGAGCATCAAGGCGAAAGGCGAGTTGCGCGCGCAGTGGCACCACGTGGTGGACATCGCGCCCACGGTGCTGGAGGCCGCTGGTCTGCCGTTCCCGAAAGTGGTCAACGGCACCAAACAAAAGCCGTTCGAGGGCGTGAGCCTCGCGTACACCTTCAACAACGCGAAAGCAAAGGACCGCCACCTCACGCAGTATTTCGAGATGGGCGGCAACCGGGCCATCTACCACGATGGCTGGCTCGCCCGTACCGTGCACCGGGCGCCGTGGGAGCCGAAGCCCCGCGCTGCGCTGCTTGAGGACAAGTGGGAGCTCTACGACACGCGTAAGGATTTCAGTCTAGCGAACGACCTCGCCGCGAAGAGCCCGCAGAAACTGAAGGAAATGCAGGCGCTGTTCCTGAAGGAGGCCGTCAAGTACAGCGTGTTGCCGATCGACGACCGCAGCATCGAGCGCTTCAACCCCGCCCTCGCCGGGCGGCCCGATCTCATGGGCGGCCGCACCTCGCTGACGGTGTACGAGGGCATGATCGGCATGATGGAAAACGCCTTCATCAACGTGAAGAACCGGTCGCATTCGATCACCGCCGAAGTCGAGATCCCGTCCGGCGGAGCGAACGGCGTGGTCATCGCGCAGGCCGGGCGCTTCGCCGGCTGGAGCCTCTACTTCAAGGGCGGCAAGCCGGAGTACGTCTACAACTGGATCGGGCGCGAGCGCTACACGGTGGCGGCGCCGCAGCCGGTGGCATCGGGCAAGGCGACGATCCGGGTCGATTTCGCCTACGACGGCGGTGGACTTGGCAAGGGCGCTACGGCGACCCTATCGGTCAACGGGAAAAAGGCCGCTGAGGGCCGCATCGCCCACACCGTGCCCCTAGTCTTCTCGGGCGACGAGGGGGCGGATGTCGGCGTGGACGAAGCAACGCCGGTGACCGACGCCTACAAGGAAGGCGACAACCGGTTCACCGGCAAGATCCACAAGGTGACGGTCGAGGTGAAGTAGGACCGAACAATCCAGACGCGCCCTGCTGCGTTCTCGCGCGGTAGGGCGGGACCCAAACGTCATACTGCGCCTCTACGGTCCGCTCCAACCGTGGTTCGACCCCTCGACAGGCTCGGGACGATGCAAGACCTGGAAGCCCGGGGAGATCGAGGTGGTGAGGTGACGAAAATCTCAAGGAGTCAAAAAGTCGGAGCGTCCAAGGGTTACAGGGGGAAGGACTCAAAGACTCCAAGAGTCGAGAGGTCGACTCAAAAACTTTTAGACTTTTTGATTCTGCCTAAGGGGAAGCGTACGTGGAAAAGTTGATTGGTTTCATCAAGACAACTCTGATCGGCGGCTTTCTGATCGTCTTTCCCGTTGCTGTTATTTTCGTTCTCCTCAAGCGGGCGGCGATGGCTGTTCAGCCGCTGCTGGAGCCGGTGATGTCCCGCCTTCCGAGCGAGGTACCGTTCCCCGGCCTGATCGCATTGACGGCCGAATTGGCTGTGGTGGTTCTGGGGTGTTTCTTGGCCGGACTCCCCGCCAAGACCCCGATCGGTCGAAGGATCGGGCGGGCTGTCGAAGCTCGCTTGTTCGAAAAGGTACCTGGCTATAACCTGCTGCGGAGCCTCACGCGAACTGCCATGGGCGAGGAGGAAGATGTCCGCTACAAGGTGGCGCTGGTAGAGATCGAGGGTGGCCTGGTTCCATCCTTCATCATCGAGGAGCACAACGATGGCCACTGCACGGTGTTCGTGCCCGCTGTGCCCACGCCGACATCGGGGTCCATCTACATCTTCCCGCGCGAGATGGTGCATCTTGTGGATGTGCCGTTTGCCAAAGCTCTTCGGTGTATGACCAAGCTGGGGGCGGGCTCGGGAGACCTGTTGCAGGCGATGCGGCGGTCCTGACGCATAGGCTATACTGCGTCACCCACGGGGGAGCCGAGGGAGACCCGCGATGGTACACGTTGAGGAGCGAGGCGGCCTGGGGCACGATTAAACGACAGTCATGGGGAGAAAGAAGAAGCGAGCGCGAGCCGGCGCACGCCCGCCGGATACGGCCGCGAGCCCGCTGCCCCCGCCCGGTGTCGGTTACGGCAAGCGGCTCGCGGCGGGTGCTCTGCTGGCGCTCCTGATTGGAGGCCTTGTGCTCTACCTCGCGTTCAGCGAGCGCAAGGCTGCGCCCCCGAGCGCGCAGTACATGGGGGCCAAAGCGTGTGCCGGCTGCCATGCAAAGGAGCAACAGGCATGGCGCGGCTCGCATCACGACCTGGCCATGCAGGTGGTGGACGAGAAGACCGTGCTTGGGAACTTCGACAACGCGACGTTCAAGTACAACGGTGTAGAGTCCACCTTCTTCCGGCGGGACGGCAAGTTCATGGTGCAGACGGACGGGCCGGACGGGAAGCTTCACGATTACGAGGTGGCCTACACCTTTGGGGTGACACCGCTGCAGCAGTACCTGATCGAGTTTCCCGACGGGCGCCTGCAGGCGCTCACGATCGTCTGGGACACCCGGCCTAAGGCGCGTGGGGGGCAACGTTGGTTCCATTTGTACCCGGGCGAGCGGATCACCCACGAGGACGAGCTACACTGGACGCGCCCGTCGCAGAACTGGAACTTCATGTGCGCCGAATGCCACTCGACCGGCGTGCGCAAGAACTATGACTTGGTTACTGACCGCTTCCAGACGCAATGGGCCGAGATCAACGTGAGTTGCGAAGCCTGCCACGGCCCCGGCTCCCGGCACGTGGCGTGGGCTACCGAGAAGCAGGCGGGGAGGCGCACGGCGGATGACGAAACCAAAGGCCTGACCGCGCGCCTCGATGAGCGCCGCGGCGTCGTGTGGACCGTGGATACAGCGACCGGCAACGCGGTGCGCTCGCAGCCGCGTAATAGCGACCGAGAGATAGAGGTGTGCGCGCAATGCCATTCGCGGCGCAGCCAGATTGCAGAGGGCTACGAAGCCGGCAAGCGGTTCCTCGATCATTACCGCCCGGCGCTGCTACCGCGTCCCCTGTACCATGCCGACGGGCAGCAGCGGGACGAGGTGTACAATTGGGGCTCGTTCCTGCAGAGCAAGATGTACGCGAGCGGCGTCACCTGTAGCGACTGCCACGACCCCCACAGCGGGAAACTGCGTGCGCAAGGCAATGCCGTCTGCGCCACCTGCCACCTGCCGTCCAAGTACGACACGACGGCGCACCACCACCACAAGCCGGGCACGGCCGGCGCGGAGTGTGCGGCCTGCCACATGCCCACCACCACCTATATGGTGATCGATCCCCGGCACGACCACAGCCTGCGCGTGCCCCGGCCCGACCTGTCGGTCAAGCTCGGCACCCCGAACGCCTGTAACGCCTGCCACTCCAAGCGCGACACACGCTGGGCGGCCGTCCAGGTGCGGGCATGGTACGGGCGCGACGCGCAAGGACATCAGCAGTTCGCCGCCGCATTCCGCGCGGCGGACACCGGCGCTGCCGACGCGGCCGCAGAGTTGCTGAAGGTGACCTGGGAGCCATCGCAGCCGGCCATCGCGCGCGCGACGGCCCTCGCCGGCCTCGGCGCCCAGCCCAGCCGGGCCGCGCTCGAAGGTCTGGCCGAGGGCCTGCGCGATCCCGACCCGCTCGTTCGCTTCGGCGCAGTCCAGGCGCTGGCGCAAGCGCCCCAGGACGCGCGGGCGTCGTTGGCTCCGCCACTCTTGGCCGATCCCGTGAAGTCCGTGCGTATCGAGGCGGCGAGCGCCCTCGCGGACGTGCCCGCCGAGCGGCTCGACGCCACGCACCGCGCCGCCTTTGAACGCGCCGCCGGCGAATATGTCGAGACCCAGCGCTACAACGCCGACCGGGCCGAGGCGCGCGTCAACCTTGGCACCTTCTATGCGAACCGGGGCGATCTTACCCGGGCCGAGGAGGAGCTGAAGGCCGCGATCCGCCTGGAGCCTCTCTTCGTCCCTGCGTATGTGAACCTCGCCGACCTCTATCGTGCCCGTGGCCGCGACGGGGATGGTGAGCGGATCTTGCGTGAGGGAATCACGATGTCGCCGGCGAGCGCCGTCCTGCATCATGCGCTCGGCCTTGCGCTGGTGCGCATGCAGCGCGTTGACGAGGCGCTCGCCGAGCTCGAGCGCGCCACCACGCTCGAATCTGACAACGCACGCTTTGCGTATGTCTACGCCGTGGGCCTGCACAGCGCCGGCCGGCGGGACGCGGCCATTCGCGTGCTTGAGAACGCGGTGCGGCGCGTCCCGGACGATCCTGACCTGCTCTTTGGCCTGGCCGCATTTCACCGCGAGCGAGGTGCGCTCGCCAGCGCCGTCACCTACGCGGAGCGGCTCGCGGCCGTGGCACCGGAGGATCCGCGGGCTCGAGAGCTCCTGGCCGAGCTCCGGCGGAGGTAGGGGGGAGCCCCGGCCTTAGCGGCCAA
>JAHZNX010000333.1 GCA_020028375.1 Betaproteobacteria bacterium
ATGTCGAAGCATCCCGAGCAATTCGGCCAGGGCGCCATCGAGGGCGTGGCGGGTCCCGAAGCGGCCAACAATGCCGACACGGCCGGTGCGATGGTGCCGCTGCTGACGCTCGGGATCCCGGGCGGCGGCGCGACGGCGGTGATGCTGGGCGCGTTCATCATGTACGGCATCCAGCCCGGACCGCTGCTGTTCCAGAACCGGCCGGATCTGGTGTGGGGCCTGATCGACAGCATGTACATCGGCAACGTCATGCTGCTGATACTCAACCTGCCGCTGATCGGAATTTTCGTTAGGCTCCTCTACATCCCGGGCGGCATCCTGATGCCGTTGATTCTCGCGATCTCGACCATCGGCATCTACGCCATCAACGGCAACCCGGTCGAGCTTTACATCGGGCTCATCTTCGGGGTGCTCGGCTATATCTTCCGCAAGGTGGACATCCCGGTCGCGCCGATGGTGCTGTCGCTGGTGCTGGGTGGCATCATGGAGCAGTCGTTCCGGCAGGCGATGACGATTTCCGGTGGCAACCCCAAGATCTTCGCGGGCAGCGTGATCTGCGTGACGCTGCTTGCGCTCTCCGTGCTGTCCATACTCCTGCCGTTCCTGCTGCCGCGGCTGAAGGCGTGGCGGGAAGGCTCCCGCGACACCGCGTAGATGGGCAAGCGGATAGCATACATGGGGGTGGGGGCGGTCGGCGGGTATGTTGCCGGTCATCTGGTACGCGCGGGTCACGACGTGACGTTGATCGACCCCTGGCCGGAACATGTCGAGGCCATGCGTAGGAACGGGCTCCAGCTCTCCGGACTCACACCGGGCGAGCGGCATACGGTGCCGGTCAACGCGCTGCACCTGACGGACGTGCAGGATGTCATCAAGCGCAGGCCGTTCGACGTCGCGTTCCTGAGCGTCAAGTCGTATGACACCGAATGGGCGACGCTGCTCCTCCGGCAGTACCTGGCGCCCGACGGTTTCATCGTGTCGCTGCAGAACTGCATCAACGAGGAGCGCATCGCCCAGCACGTGGGCTGGGGCCGCACGGTAGGCTGCATTGCGAGCCTGATCGCCGTCGAGCTCTATGAGCCCGGCCGCATCAAGCGCACGGTGCCGATGGGCGGGGACCGGCATACGGTGTTCCGGATCGGCGAGCCGCACGGGCGCGTGACGCGACGCGTGGAGGAAATCGCCGACATGCTGCGCTCGGTCGACAGCGCGAAGGTCACGACCAACCTGTGGGGCGAGCGCTGGTCCAAGCTCGTTATCAACTCGATGAGGAACGGCCTGTCTGCCGCGACCGGCCTCTTCGGCAACCAGCGCGACGCAATGGAAGTCCCGCGCGGGGTCTCGATCCGGCTCGGGAGCGAGGCGGTGAGAGTAGGGCAGGCGCTCGGTTTTCAGCTCGAGCGGATGATCGGCATGGAGCCGGAAGTCCTCGCGCGCGCCGGAGAGGGCCACGCGGACGCGCTCACCGAAATCACCAACGTCCTGATGGAGAGCGCGAAGAAGCGCTCCGACGACCAGCGGCCCTCGATGGCGCAGGACATCGCCAAGGGCCGGCGCACGGAAACCGATTACATCAACGGCTACGTCGCCGTGCGGGGCGAAGAGATCGGCGTTCCCGCGCCCACCCACGCGAAGATGAACGAGGCGGTGAAGCGCGTGGAGCGCGGAGTCGTGAAGCCCTCGCCCGAGCTCATCGCCGGGTGGTGATGGCAGCGGGGCACAGAATACCGTCCCGCTGATATCATATTTCCCGCTAAGAGCACGTAGCTATAAGGAGGAGGATTTCATGATCAGGAATTCGCTTGCACTCGTCGCCTTGCTGGCGATTGCGGTAGTCGTTCCCGATAACGCGGCGGCCCAGTCCCCGTCGTTCGAGGGCAAGACCATCACCATCGTGGTCGGGTTCAAGTCGGGAGGCGGATACGATCGGACGGCGCGCATCCTCGCGCGGCACCTCCCCAAGCACATTCCGGGCAAGCCGAACGTGATCGTGCAGAACATGCCGGGCGGGAACAGCATCACCGCCGCCAACCATGTCTACAGCGTCGCGAAGCCGGACGGCCTGACCATCGGCACCTTCAACCGCAACCTCGTGCTCGCGCAGCTCACCAACGTGAGCGGCGTGAAGTTCGACATGAGGAAGTTCGCCTGGATCGGCTCAGCGGCCAGCGAAACCACGATACTGGCGATCCGGTCGGACCTTCCCTACAAGAGCTTTGACGAGTTGAGGAAGGCGGGCAAAACCGTGGTGATCGGCGCGACCGGGCCGGGCGCCAATACCTACGATTTCCCGCTGCTGCTGAAGGAGTTTCTCGGCATCGATTTCAAGATCGTGAGCGGCTATTCCAGCAGCGCCGACATCATGCTCGCGGTCGAGCGCAAGGAGGTCGATGGAAGGGCCGGCTCCTACACGTCCTTGCGTCCGTTCATCGACCGCGACCTGGTCCGTCCGCTGGTGCGTGCGCGCGCGGTCGAGCCGGGGATCGAAAAGCTTCCGGTCGACGAGAGCCTCGCCCCCAACCCGCGCGCGCGGGCGATCATGGCCTTGCGCTCGGCGCCGGAGGTGATCGGACGTCCCTACGTGCTCACGCCGGGCACGCGCGACGACGTCGTCAAGGCGCTGCAGGCCGCGTTTCGCAACGCGATCCAGGACCCGGAACTGATCGCGGAAGCCACGAAGGCCAAGATGGAATTCGAGTACATCGGCGGCGATGAGACGCTGAAGATCGTGAACGAAGTCCTGTCGCA
>JAHZNX010000099.1 GCA_020028375.1 Betaproteobacteria bacterium
GGCATCTTCGACGGCCCCATGATCAGAACCCACGACGTGGATTCATAGCCCGGCACAGTGTCGGCGATCGGCGGCACGTCGGGCAGTTCGGCGGATCGATTTTTCGAGGTGACGCCGATGGCGTGCACCCGCCCCGCCTTGATGTGGGGCAGGATCGCGGCGACAGGGTCGAACATCATGCTCACCCTTCCCCCGATCAGGTCGGGGTGCGCCGCCGTGCTGCCCTTGTACGGGACGTGCAGGATCTGCACCCCCGCGAGTAGCTTGAACAGCTCCGCCGACATGTGGGGCGAAGTTCCCGTGCCGCTGGAAGCGAAGGACAGCGCGTCCGGCTTCGCTTTGGCGAGATCGATCAGCTCCTTCACCGATTTCGCGGGCACGCCGGGATTGACGACCAGCGCCAGCGGGTTGGAGGCGACAACCGTGACGAACGTGAAGTCCCTGTTCGCGTCGTACGGCAGCTTATGGATGCTTGGATTGATCGCGAATGACAGCGCCACGAAGCCCAGCGTGTAGCCGTCGGGAGCGGCCTTTGCCACGATGTCGGTGCCGATGATGCCGGAGGCGCCGGTGCGGTTGTCCACCACGACGTTCGCGCCCCAGGACGACGCGAGCTTGTCGGCGAGCATGCGCGCCGTAACGTCGGATGCCCCGCCCGGCGGGAACGGCACGACGATGCGGATGGGTCGTGCGGGATAGGTCTGCGCCAGTGCGATCTGCGTCGCCAGAAACAGCGTGGCCCCGGCAATCCAGACAAGACCGGTTCTCTTCATGCTCATCTCCAGTGTTACTTCGGAAACTGCGCCGCCAGCGCCGGATCGAACTTGCCGTCGATCAGCACGTAAAGCATCTTGGTGACCTTCCCGGAGCGGTTGCTCCACGCGTGGCTGGTGCCGCGCTGGATCACGACATCGCCCGCCTTGAGATTCACCTCGCCCTCGTCGAGTATCAGGGTGATCTCGCCGTCGAGCACCACCGCGTAGTCGACGGTCTCGGTGCGGTGCATCAGCGGATGGCGGCCGCCGCGTCCCCACGTCGAGGCCTCCTCCGCCCCGCTCGCGCGGAACGCCTCGCGCGCCTGCTGCGGAGTCATGTTGCGAATCGCGTCGGATTCCGGCGGGACCTCCGAAATCCGGAACATCGTGCCGTGCGGCGGCGGGTGAAGCTGCCGCTTCCCGGTGACGGGATCGGGCTCCTCGCGCCCGATCGGGATCGGCATGGCATTCGTTTTCCAGACTTCGTGCGAGCGCTGGCCGGGGCGCAGCGGATTGCCGTGCACCGGCACGGGGCCGTCCGAAATGACGACCGCCCTTCCGTTCCTGTCGTGGCCCGTGACGACGCGTCTGATCGTAGTTGCCATGGCTTCTCAGTTTCTCCTCTCTCACCCCTGATCTTCAAGGACCTCCACCAGGAGCTGCAGCCCGGCCGCCGCGAATGCGAGCATGTTGGCGTAACGGTCGCTGCTGCCGGTCTCGAGCGTGCGGGAGCGTTCCTGTGGCCCGGTCACGGCAAGGCAGGTGTGCCCGGGGGAATCGCCGTAGCGGTTGCCGGTGGGCCCGGCCGCGCCGCTCTCGCCCACGCCCCAGGTCGCCGAGCAGCGGTCGCGCTGGGTGCGTGCGATGAGCAGCGCCCACGGTTCGGTTGCTCCGCGCACGCCGGCGAACATGGCTTCTCCCGTGCCGCTCAACGAAAGCAGGGACTTGCGCGTGTAGTGCACGCCGCCCCCGATGAAATAGGCGGATGCCCCCGGCACGGCGAGCAATGCCGCCGAGATCAAGCCGGCAGAGGACGACTCGGCGACCGCGACCGTCTCCTTGCGCCGCTTCAGGAGGGCCGCTGCCCGCTCGGCGAGCGGCAGAGAACCATTCCCTATCCTACCCCGCCCGTCCCAACCCGCTGCATCGGGTTGGTCGCTCGGCGGCTCGAAGCGATGCTTCTCGAAACCCCGCCTCGCCCCCCTGAGGGGGAGGGTTGGGGAGGGGGTGCTAGAGCTTGCTCGCGGTGACGCGCTCGAAATGCTCAGCGACCGGCGGCTGAGCGAAGAAGCCCCCGACCAGCGCACGGAACTCCTGGAATTTCGGCGACCGCCGGAAGTTGACGGTGTGCGACTCTATGGTCTCCCAGCGGATCAGGAAGTGATAGCGCCCCTTGGTCTCGACGCAGCGCTGCAGCTCGTGCGAGATGTTATTGAAACCGCAGGGGGATTCTACCCGTGGCGGCGCTCACCTCAGTTCGTGGTGAGACCGAGCGCCTTGATGATCTTCCCCAGCTTCTCGACTTCCGATCGAATGTGCGCCGCGAACGCATCGGGCGGGTCGCCGATGACCTGATAGCCGAGGTCGACCAGCCGCTTGTTGAGCGCCGGGGCGTTCATGGCTGAAACCGTGGCCGCGTGGAGCGTCGAGACGACGCCCCGCGGCGTCTTGACCGGCAACAGCAGCCCGTACCAGTTGCCGCTCGCGTAACCGGGATAACCGGACTCGGCCACGGTCGGGAGCTCGGGCATCGTCGCGAGGCGCCGGCTCGACGTGATGGCGAGCGCGCGGCCGCGCCCCGCTTTCAGGTGCGGCTCCCAGGAGGCGATGGGGCCGAATTGGAGCGACGCCTCGCCGGTCATGACGGCGATGATCGCCTCGCCCCCGCCGCGATAGGGCACGTGCATCATGTTGATCCCCGCCGCGGCCTTGAACATTTCCGCCGCGAGGAAGGTCGCGCTGCCGACGCCAGCGGACGCATAGTTGATCTCGCCCGGCTTGGCCCGGGCCAGCTTGACGAGGTCGCCGATGGACTTCGCGGGCAGCGACGGGTGGACGGCCACCACGTTCGGCGACGACGCCAGCTGCGTCACCGCGACGAAATCGCGCAGGACGTCATACGACAGGTTGCGGTAGAGGGTCGCGTTGACCGCATGCGTCTGGCTTCCCTGGAAAACGAGGTAGCCGTCGGCGGGCGACTTCGCGGCGATGTCCGCCGCGATATTGCCGGCGGCGCCGGTACGGTTTTCCACGATGACCTGCTGGCCGAGGGTTTCCGTCAGCCCGGCGGCGACGAGTCGCCCGAGGGTGTCGGCGCCGCTGCCGGCAGAAAATGCGACCAGGTAGCGGACAGGCTTTGCAGGGTAGGTCTGGGCATCGCCGGCAGGCGCGAACATGCACGAGAACGTCGTGAAGACGGCGAGCAGCGCGCAACCGCGTGATTTCGTCATGGCGACCTCCTCGGCCCCGTTGAGCCGGGTTCCAGAGCCTACTTCTTCTTTCCTGCCTTCGCGCCCCTAGCCTGCGCAGCGTCCTGCTTCAGCACCTCCTCGTACTGTATGAGCGCATGCGCGATCGCCGGCCACCCCGCGTAGTGCCCGACGTGGATGATGATCTCCATGATTTCCTCCCTGGTGAACCCGAGGTGCCTGGCGCTGCGGTAATGCGAGTGCGTGCCCGCCGGGCGCGCAAGCGCGATGTTGGAGGCGAGGGTGATCAGCTCGCGGTCGCGGATGCTCAGGTGCGGGCGGGTCCAGATCTCGCCGAACAGGTAGCCCACCGAAAGGTCGTAGAGATCGGGATAGAGCTCTTTCTGGTTCATCATGGTTCCGAGGCGCCCCATCTTCCGGAGGACCTCGAAGCCCTTCTTCATGCGCTTGCTATGTTCCATCATCCATTTCCTCTTGTGCGACTCACCAAGACCACCCCCACCCGAACCCGCCCGTCCCAACCCGCTGCATCGGGTTGGGCGCTCGGCGGCTCGGAGACATGCTCCTCGAAACCCCGCCTCGCCCCCCTGAGGGGGAGGGGTCGCTCTTGTCAGCGCTTCTTCTTCGGCGCCGCCGCCTTCACCGGTGGCCACAGGCGGGTGGCCACGTTGGGGGAGCCCGGCGCGTGGATCAGTTTCCGCACCAGCGTGTCGGTCCACGCCGCCATTTCGGGTCGCGCGTTCTCGTGAAACGGGAAATGCCCGTCGCGAGCCGCCAGCGACTCGAACTCGTAGAGCACGGCGTGCTTGGCCCAGCCCGACACGGAATTGAGCTTGCGGACACCGAGGCACCCGGGCAGCTTCGACATCGCGGGCAGGCGCCAGCTGGCGTACCAGTCTAGGATCTCATCCTCGTCCGCGGTGCCGGCGTTGAAGCTGCCGAGCTGGATGCACGGGGCAAGCGTGTATTTGTGTTCACGCCGCCTCGCCGCCGGGCCGGCCGTCCGCTCTTCCTCGGTCACGATGTTGACGCGCTCACCAGCGCGCAGCGCGATCATCTTCCGGTCCTCCGGCGTGAGCTCCGGGTCGAGCTTGCGCGGCGTGAGACCGGCGAACGCGTGGGCGGACTTGCCGCCGAAGATCAGAATGTAGCCGTTGCCGGCGGGCACCGACGGGTCGTCAGTATGGCGCAGGCGGGGCGCGCCTCCCGCGGGCATCGGCTGCGCCTGGGCCGCATAATGCGCCGCCCAGAGCACGCCCGGTTTCTTGAGCATTCGCGGCATGAACTTGCGATGCAGCCAGGCAAGGTACGCATCGCGCCCGTTTTCAGGCAAGCCGTACCAGGATATCCAGAGTCCTCGGTCGATCACTGCGCCCTCCCTTCCCCCTCCCCCCTTCCCCTTCCCGGATCAGGCCTTTCCGACCTGGGCGTACTTGCCGGTCAACTGCGGCGTCTGCCCTTCGAGCTTTTTCTCCTGGCGGTCGAGTCGCGTCTCCCGCGCCCACGTGCGCTTGAGATCGTCGCGCACCTTGAAGCGCAGGCGCCCGAGTCCCTCCGTCTCCAGCTCGATCCAGTCGCCATCCTGGAAGGCGGACAACCCGCGGTGATTGGTGCCGGTGGCGATGACGTCGCCGGGCTCCAGCGTGTGGATAGCGCTGATCCATTCGATGCAGCGCGGGATCTTGTGCGCCATGTCGCTGGTGTTGAAGTTCTGCTTGACCTGGCCGTTCACCCACAGCCGGATCTGGAGGTTGTGGGGATCGCGGATCTCGTCGGCAGTGACGATGTAAGGCCCCATCGGCGCGAAAGTGTCGCGCGACTTCATCTGGTAGAAGGTGTTGCCGGCCGGCGGCAGGCCGCGCGCGGAGCCGTCGATAAAATTGAGATAACCGAAGACGTGCTTCATGGCGTCCGCCGCCTTGACGCGCGTGGCGCGCTTGCCGATGACGAGTGCCATTTCCGCCTCGCCCTCGAAGATGATGGCGGGAACATCGGGAAGCACCATGGTGTCGCCGTCGCCGATGACGCCGCTCGGGGACTTGTGAAACGCATTGATCGGCGCGGGCTCGGTGCGGGTCCCGTCTTCCATGTAATTCACCGCCATGCAGTCGATGTTGTGAGGCTTGGGCAGCGGCGGCCGGATCCTGACCCTGGCGAGCGGCACGCCCTTGCCGGAGGCCGCCGCTTTATCCAGTTTGGCCTTGACCTTCGCGAAGCGTTCGATGAGTCCGTTGATGAGATCGTGCGGCCCGGTATGCGGAATGTCGGCGACCAGCTTCGACACGTCCACCACGGCGTCACCCCTCAGCACGCCGAGCTTGAAATCGTTGAAGAACAGAATCTTCATCACACCCCCTGTCTGAGTCCACTACTTGTGGAGTGGCGAGTTTACTAGACTATGGGAGAATCCGGGCCAGTCCACAAATTGGAAGCCGTCATGACTCGCAGGGAGGATGCCCGACTCGTCACCGGTGCCGGCCGCTACACCGCTGACTGGAATTTCGAGGGCCAGCTCCACGCCGCGTTCCTGAGGGCCGACCGCGCGCACGCGGAGATTGTGCGTTGCGACGCCGCCCGGGCGCTCGCCGTGCCCGGCGTTCGGGCGGTGCTCACCGGAGAAGACGCGCGCGCGGCGGGATTCAAGTCGCTCCCCAACATCGTCACCTACCCCGGCAAGGGCGGCCAGCAGGTGAAGAAACCCCATCACCCGGTACTTGCCATGGGGCGCGTGCGCTTCGTCGGTGAGGCGGTCGCGATGGTCGTCGCCGACAGCGCGGCGCTTGCCGAGGACGCGCGGGACATGATCGACATCGAGTACCGCGATCTGCCCGCCGTGGCGAGTTTCGACGCCGCGGTCGCGGCAGGCGCGCCGCAGCTTCACGACGACGTGCCGGGCAACCTCGCATTCGAATACGAGTCCGGCGACGAGCAGGCGGTCGCGGCCGCGTTCGCGCGGGCGCGATACGTGAGCAAGGTCACCATGGAGAGCCAGCGCCTCGTCGGCAACATGCTCGAGCCGCGCGCCTGCCTGGCGGCGTTCGATCCCGCGAGCGGGCGCTACTCCGTCCACGCGCCCATGCAGGGCGCCGGCAGCATGCGCGGCCAGATGATCCAGGTCACCGGGCTCGAACCGGGCCGACTCGTCCTCGTCGCCCAGGACGTCGGCGGGAGCTTCGGGGTGCACGGGGCGGCCTACCCGGAGTATTTCGCGGCAATGATCGCGGCGCGCAAGCTCGGGCGCCCGGTGAAATGGGTGGGGACGCGAAGCGAAGTCTTCATGAGCGATTTTCACGGCCGCGCGATCTCGTTGACCGGCGAACTCGCGCTCGACGCGGACGGAAAGTTCCTCGCCATCCGCTTCGACGACCGCGCCGACCTGGGAGCGTACGGCGCGACCTTCGGGACGTTCATCGCCACGCGCAACCTGACCATCACCATGGGCGGCGTCTATCGCGTTCCGGCCCTTTACGCCCGCACCCGGCTCGCTTACACCAACACCGTGCCAGTGTCCGCCTACCGCGGCGCAGGGCGTCCCGACATCGCCTACGCGATCGAGCGCCTCGTGGATTACGCGGCGACCGAGCACGGCTTCGACCCGGTCGAGCTGCGGCGGAAAAACCTGATTCCGAAGGCGGCGATGCCGTACAAGACGCCGAACGCCGGTACCTACGATTCCGGCGATTTCGAGGGCGTGATGGACGACGCGCTACAGCGCGCCGGCTGGTCAGGATTCCCGGCGCGGCGCGCGGCCGCGCAGCGCGCCGGCAAGCTCCGCGGCATCGGCATCGCGACCTATCTAGAAGCGGGCGGCGGCGGCGCCGTGCCCAAGGACCAGGTGGCGGTGGAGTTCGACCGCAACGGCGCCATGACGCTCTACGCCCTCACGCAGTCCTCGGGCCAGGGGCACGAGACCGTGTTCCCGCAGATCGTCGCCGGGGCGCTCGGCATCGACACGAAGCACGTCCGCTTCCATCCTCGCCCGCCAACCGCCGATCTCGTCGGCAACGCCACCGGCGGCTCGCGCGGGGTACTCGGCACCGGCAGCGCATTCCGCGTGCTCGGCGAGAAGTTGATCGAGCGGGCGCGACCCCATGCCGCCGCCCGGCTGAAGGTGCCGGAGAGCGCGCTCGCCTACTCCAGCGGGAAATTCCGCGCCGGCCGGCGCTCGATCGGCTTCATCGAGCTCGCGCGCGCGCTGGCCGGCCCGCGCCCGCATCCTCTCGACATGACCGCCGAAGGCACGTTCGGCGCCACCTACCCCAACGGATGCCACATCGCCGAGGTCGAGATCGACCCCGAGACCGGCGCCACGAGCATCGATCGCTACACGGCGGTGGACGATCTCGGCAACGTGATCAACCACACGCTCGTCGAAGGCCAGGTGCAGGGCGGCGTCGTGCAGGGAGCGGGGCAGGCCTTCGGCGAGCACGCGATCTACGATGCCGCCACGGCGCAGCTTCTGACCGGGAGCTTCCTCGACTACGTCATGCCGCGCGCGGGCTGGATGCGCGAGCTCGGGGTGTACGACCACTCCGTGCCCACGCCCTTGAACGCGCTCGGCGCGAAGGGCGTGGGGGAGGCCGGCTGCACCGGCTCGCTGCCGGCGCTGGTCAATGCCGCCCTGGATGCGCTGCGTCCGCTCGGCATCCGGCATCTCGACATGCCGCTGACGCCCGCCCGGCTGTGGACGGCGATTCGCCGCGCGTCCTCCCCTCCTGCCCGAGAGTGACGCGAGTATCTCCCCTCCTGCCTGAGGGTGAGGCGGGGTTTCCATCCCCTCATCCCTTCCCCTTCTCCCAAGTGGAGAAGGGAAGCTCGAACCTCCCCTCTCCGCTCGGGAGAGGGGCGGGGGTGAGGTATTGAAGGTGCCTGCGCACCTTCGAGCCGCCGAACGCCAGCCGCCTCCGCGCGGCTGGACGGGCGGGGTGTCACGGAGTGACGGGGTGGTGGGAGGTCAGGCCGACTTGAGGTTGTCGGCCGAGGTCTTGCCGTCCTTGCCGCGGGCGAGTTCGAACGAGACTTTCTGGCCTTCGGCGAGCGTGCCGAGGCCGGCGCGTTCCACGGCCGAGATGTGCACGAAAACATCCTTCGAGCCGTCATCCGGCTGGATGAAGCCGAAACCCTTCACCTTGTTGAACCACTTCACTGTTCCGACAGGCATAGCGATCTCCGGTAGAGGTAGTCGTAGGGGTAGTAATGGTAGAGGTAGAGTAAACGTGACTGGATGACGGCGCCGGGGCCGCCGGGTAGAAGTATAGCGCGCGCGGGCCTAGGTGACTGCCGTGGTTTTTTCCTCGGGCGCGGGCGCGGCGACCTTGGTGACGCGGTAATGGATGGCGCCGGATCCGTGATGCCCCACGCTGGTGAACTTGTGATAGCCGTGGCAATGCCGGCAGCGGTGCAGGAATTCCTCGCCCCTGCCGGTGGTGCGCACGTCGGTCAGCTTACCGCAATGATGGCATCTCAACGCAATGTCTCCTGGTCGCGACGGCGGGGTTTCGGCAACTGCTGCGAGGCGGCTCGACGGCAAGCGGATCGGGTGTCGTTGTGCGAGTGCCGCATCATACACGGATCGGCGCCGGAAGTCTCGCTCCGCCCGGGAGCAAAGCTTTACTTGGCAAGGCCGAGATCGCTCAACACGGATCTCATTTCCCCGTAGTCCTGGTCGAGCTCCTTCCGGAATGCCTCGCCGGCGACAAACGCATCGGCCCAGACGTTCTTCTCCAGGTCGTCCTTCCATTCTGGCGCTTCAGTTGCCTTGCGCAGCGCGCCCTCCCAGTATGCGGCCTGCGGTCCCGTCAGGCCTTTGGGCGCGAAGATGGCGCGCCAGGCCCCGAACACGACGTCCACCCCCTGCTCCTTCCACGTCGGGACGGCGGCAAGCGCGCCTGTCATGCGCTGGCTGGACGTGATGGCGACCACGCGCAGCCGGCCGGACGCCACGTGGCCGGCGACGTTGCCGGCCGCGGTCGTGATGAGATCGATGTGGCCGCCCATGAGGTTCGGAATCGCATCCGCCGAGCCCTTGTAGGCGACCACCTTCAGGTCGCGCGCGTTGCCGCCGACCGCCTTCATCAGCAGGCCGGCGGCGATATGGTTGTGGCTGCCCAGCAGGGGCGAGAACCCGATGGTGACCGACTTCGGATCCGTGCGCAGCCGCGCGACCAGGTCCTTGCCGGTCTTGATGGACGATTCCGCGTTGACCGCGAACACGGTGTAGTCATTGAACAACGAAGCGACCGGCGTGAGATCGCTGTGGTGCAGCTTGCTCGCGCCGGTGATGTGGTTGGTGAGGAGCGCCGGTCCGGCCACCACCAGGTAGTGCGGGTTACCGGCGTGCTGCTGCACGTAGGTGTAGGCGATGCTGCCGCCCCCGCCCGCCTTGTTGACGACGGTGAGCGTGGACGGCAGGACCTTGTTCATCGTCCAGATGCGCTCGACGGTGCGCGCGGTCTTGTCGTTGCTGCCGCCCGGCGGGTTCGGCACCACCAGCTCGACGTTCTTCTGCGGCGACCAACCCTGCGCGCCCGCCACCGCGGCCGCACATGCAAGCATTGCTGCAATCAGGCATCGTGCAAGTTTCAAAGACATCTCCTCTGGAATTATGTGACCGGCGGGCAACGACAAGAACCCTGTTCAGGATTCAACGGTCGAACTGCGTCCACCCGGTCGGAACCGGATTATAGCTCCGGCGCGTCTCACGCCCCGTCCAGTTCCGGATAGTGGCGGAAGATCCCGCGCTCGTTGAACGGGATGCGGCGGCTCGAAGGTCGACGTAGGTCAGCGACTTCCCGACCAGGTGCCGGTCGCGCCCGGGATTGGCCGCGAGCACGCGCTCGAAATAGCCGAGGAATTTCGGCAGCCGCAGTGCCCTGAAATCCGCCGCCCGCCGCAGTGCCTCCGGCTTCTGGTCCTCGTAATAGAGGCTTTTCGCGATCGGGTGATGCGTGTCGTGCGCCTCCACCATGAAGTCGCCGAGGGTGAGCTGGAGCCCGTGCGCCCACAGCCGCTCCGCCTCGTCTTTCGGCGCGAGCTTCAGCCTGGGGCCGAGGTAGTGCAGGATGTTGGCGGTCTGCGAGAGCAGCAGCTTCCCCGCCTTGAGGACGGGCGGCGCGAACGGCGTGCGCCCCCCGGCGGCGTTTTCCAGCATGCGTGCGACCGCCGGCCGGCCTCCCCCCTCGCTCTCGGGAAGCCGTCCGACGTCCACGTATTCGGCGGCGCCTTCCTCCAGCGCGAGCCGGATGAATTCGCCGCGCCCCTGGATGTGCGGCCAGTAGTAGAGCTCGTATCTCATATCACTCGTTCCCCGGCAGCAGCTGCCCCGTTCCGGACGCGCGATTATGAGGGAATGTTGCCGACGATCCTGCCCATCTCCGCCGCCGAGAATGCACGCAGGGTCTCGCTGCGAGCGTTCCCGAGAGAGCCAATCTTCAGCAGCGTGGACGTGACAGCCTCATCGTCGCCCTCCATAACGAGGACCAGGTCGTAATGGCCCAGGGTCCAGTAGACCTCCTTGACCGTCACACCCAGTTTCTTCGCCATCGCCTTGACGGCCTCCGCCCGTTTCGGCGATTCCTTGACGTTGCGGATACCTTGATCGGTGAAGCTTACCAGACTGATGAATGTCGCCATGGCTTTCTCCTATGGTTGGTGCTGACAGATGGAACACGCGACGAGGTGACTTGACATCACTTCGCCGCCTTTCGGGCGCGGAGAGCGCCCCAGGTTTTGCGCCAGTCGTTGCCGAGAAAGTCCACCACCCGCCCGTCACGCTCGTGGAAGCGGTTCGGCATCTGGAAGATCGCGAGGGCGAGGCAGCCTTCCGGCCCGGCCCACGCTTCGTGGCGGCTGCCCGCGGGGCGCCACACGAAGTCGCCCGCCTTGCACGCGCCTTCGCCGCAGTGGAGGACGCCCTCCAGGACGTAAGTCTGCTCGATGAGGACATGCTCGTGGTCCGGCAGCCGCGCGCCCGGCGCCATCTTCGTGAGCACGGTGAGAAGGCCCGTCTGCGGATCCGCCACCAGCGCCTTGGTCTCCACGCCCGGATGGCGCGTCTTCTCCCACGGCAGCGCCGCGATGCTGACGAAGCGCGAGGCGAGCGGGGCGAGCCCGGCGTGATTGTTCGCTTTCGGCGTGCTTGCGCTCATACCCGTGCCCTCCCGTGATGTGCCCACGCTCTCCGCTTACCCGGCGCCGACATCGCGCAGGAACCTGGCGCGCTCCTTGGGATCGGTGAGCTTCTCGGCGAGCAGTTGATGGAAGTGACTGCGGCTCGACGCCTGCGTCGCCGCCTGCTTCGCGACAACCTTCGCGATCGGTCCCAGGTAGGCGGACAGCTTGCGCGTCGCTTCCTCGATCGCGCCGGGCGTGAGCTGCACGGTCAGGCCGGTTGCCGGCGCCCGTTCCTGCGCGGCGGTCATCTCGGCGTCGCGCGGCGCGACGCCCTGGAGCTTCTCGCGTCCCGCAAGGAACGCCGACCGCTCCTCCGGCTTTGTCAGCTTCTCGGCAAGCATGCGGTAGAGCCGGTTAATGTCGGTGGTGACAGTCGCGCCGCGCCTGACCATGACCTTCGCGACCGGACCGACGAGGCGCGCAAGCTGCTGCTCGATCTGCCTCAGCAGCGCGGGGTCCCATCCGGGCGGCGGAATCGTCTTCGCGGCCGGGTTCGAAGGGTCGGGAGACGATCCGGAAGGCAGCGACGGCGGCAGGGACGACTGCGACGGCAGCGAGGGATGCGACAGGTCGTGAGGGCCCTGATGCGGGATCGGTTCGTTCATGATCGTCTCCTCCGACACCGCGGGACTGACCGGCTCCGCGAAGCTCCCCAGTATCGCGTCGCGGAGGGCCTGCGCGTTCTGGTAGCGCTCCGCCGGGCTCTTGGCGAGCGCTTTCATCGCCACGGCGTCGAACTGGGTCGTGCAGCGCCCGGGGTCGGCCTCGGACGGAAGAGCCGGCTGCTCGTGGCAGACCTTGTAGGCGAGCGCCTCGGGATTGCCGATGAAGGGGCGCACGCCCGTCAGCAGCTGGTAGAGCACCACGCCGGCCGAGAAGATGTCGGCACGCCAGTCGACGGTGTCGCCGCTGTACTGCTCCGGCGCCATATAGCCGGGCGTGCCGAGGACGGCGCCGGTCTGGGTGAGATTCGAGGTATCGATGCGCGCGATGCCGAAGTCCGCGATCTTCAGCTTGCCGTTGTTCATGATGATGAGGTTCGCCGGCTTGATGTCGCGGTGCCAGACGCCCTGCTCGTGCGCGTAATGGAGGGCGTCGAGCAGCTGCGCCATGATGCTGACGGCATCGCGGGTCTCGAAGCGCGTGCCGCGATTGAAGTACTCGCGCAGGCTGTTGCCCTGCACGTACTCCATGGCGAGAAAGGCGAGCTCGCCCGCCTCGCCCCACTCGTAGACGGCGACGATGCCGGGATGCGAGAGGCGTCCGGCCGCCTGCGCCTCGTTCTGGAAGCGCGCGAGCAGCGTGGCGGACTGGTCGTCGTCGACCAGCTCCCTGCGGATGGTCTTCAGCGCGACGGTGCGCCGGATGTGCGGATCGAAGCCCTTGTAGACCACTCCCATCGCGCCCTTGCCCAGCACCTCGGAAATCGCGTACTTGCCGAGTTGCCGCAGGCCGCTCATCGATAGGGGAGATGTCGCCATTCGGACCGGGGGATCGAGGCCGTCATGCCTCGAGCATCTTCATCGCCTGCACCAGGCTCTTCTTCATGCGGTTGAACGATTGGGTGAGCACGCCGATCTCATCGCCGCTCTTCACCTCGAAGTCGGGCGCATCCATATTCTCGCCCTGGCTCACCTGGTCGGCAAGCCGCGACAGCCGCGTCACCGGGCGGATCACCATGTACCAGAGCATGAGGTTGAGCGCGATGAAGATGAATGCGAACACCACCGTGAGCGACACCATGAACGTCCGGAACGCCCGGTGGGCGCGCGCGATCGGCACCTCGGTCGGCACCGACACGATCTGCGCGCCGATGACTTCGTTCATTTTCCAGCCGAAACCGTTGGCTGGGCCGTACTTGTCAACCAGCGTCTTGGGCGCCGCATCCACGGTCGAGTGGCAATAGAGACAGGCCTCCGCCCTGATCTGCATCGGGCGCGCGATGTAGAAGGACCTCCCGGTCGGCGTGTCGCGGTCGCCGACTATCTCCGGCCGGTCCGACGCGTTACGGAACTGGTTGACGATGTCGGCCTCCCAGTCGTTGGCGCGGTTGCGCGGGTTGGTGGGATTGAGCACCGCCTCCTTGTAGGCGTACTCGGGGAACTTCTTGCGCACGACGTCGAA
>JAHZNX010000334.1 GCA_020028375.1 Betaproteobacteria bacterium
CCCGGGTAACCCTCGGCGTACTTGTTGGTGAGCACCGAGCCCTGCACCTGCAGCGCGCGGGGACTCGCGTAATTCTCGGAGGCGATCAGCTCGAGGTGGTCCTCCTGGCGCTGATTTTCCCTCGCGATGGCTTCCCACAACTCCGCGTCGAAGCGCTCGACGGTGTCCTTGCGCGAGTACATGGCTGGCGGCCACCCGATTCGTAAACTGTTGATTTTAGCACCGAATCAATCGCCCGCGATGGTCATGCGCTCGACCAGGATCGAACCGCATTGACGGGAACCGCGGCGCACGACGTCGTTCCCGACCGCGACGATGCCGCGGAAGATGTCCTTGAGGTTGCCGGCAATGGTGATCTCCTGCACCGGATAGGCGATCTCACCCTTTTCCACCCAGAAGCCCGCGGCGCCGCGCGAGTAATCGCCGGTCACCAGGTTGATCCCGTGCCCCAGCAGTTCGGTCACGAGGAGCCCCTCGCTCATTTTTCTCAGCAGGCCGCGGAAGTCCAACCCGGTATCGCGCAGGATCAGGTTGTGATTGCCGCCGGCGTTGCCGGTGGATTTCAATCCCAGCTTGCGCGCCGAGTAGCTGCCGAGAAAATATCCCTGCAGCACGCCGCCCTGCACGACTTCGCGCGGATGCGTCGCCACGCCCTCCTCGTCGAACGGCGCGCTGGCGAGGCCCTTCGCCTGGTGCGGCAGCTCGCTCACGTTGACCGCCGGGGCGAATACCTGCGTGCCGGCGCTGTCGAGCAGGAACGAGGACTTGCGGTAGAGGTTGCCACCGGAGACCGCCGACACGAAATGCCCGAGCAGGCTCGCCGCGATCGGCGCCTCGAACAAGACCGGCGCCTGCGTCGTCGCGATCTTGCGCGCGCCGAGGCGGCGCACGGCGCGCTCGCCGGCGCGGCGCCCCACGCTCGTAGTGTCCGGCAGATCGGCGGCGTCGCGGCTCGTCTCATACCAGTCGTCGCGCTGCATCTCGTCGTTCTTTCCCGCAATAAGCGCGCACCACACGCCATGGCGCGAGCTGGGAAATCCGTCCAGGAAGCCGAGCGAGTTGCCGTAGATGAAATGCGAGCCCTGCGTCGAGACCGCGGCGCCCTCCGAGTTGGTGAGGCGCTGGTCCACCGCGAAGCCGGCGGATTCGCAGGCCTGCGCAAGCTCGATCGCGCGTTCCACCGGCAGGTCCCGCGGATGCCACATGTCGAGATCGGGGACCTCGCGCGCGAGCATCTCCTCGTCCGCGAGCCCGGCGCAATCGTCCGCCGCGGTGAAGCGTGCAATGGAAAGCGCGGCGTCCACCGTGTCGCGCACCGCCTGCGGCGTGAAATCGGTGGTGCTGGCGTGACCCCGTTGCTTGCCGAGATAGACGGTGACCCCGATGCCCTTGTCGCGGTTGTATTCGATGGTTTCAACCTCGCCCCGCCGCACCGTCACCGTCTGGCCCACGCCTTCGCTCACCTCCATCTCGGCGGCGCCCGCACCGCGCTGCGCGGCGTAATCGAGCACGTCCCGCGCGAGCTGCCGGAGCCGGTCGGCGCCATAGGAGAAATGCGAGTCGGGCATCTTGATTCCGTTAAACTCCATGATATCAGCTTGCGTCTTCGTTTCCGCCTTGCAACCATGAGCGATCGCACACCCGTCAGCAAGACCCGGCGCAAGAAGCAGGTCGCCGCGCTGCAGGACCTCGGCGCCGGGCTGGTGGCGCTGAGCGAGGATCAGCTCGCCCGCATCGAGTTGCCTGAGCGGCTGCGCGACGCGGTGATGCAGGCGCGACGCATCACCGCGTTCGAGGCGAAGCGCCGCCAGTTCCAGTACATCGGAAAGCTCATGCGCGGCGTCGAGGCGGAGCCGATCCGCGCCGCTCTCGACGCGGCGCTCGCCCGGTCGCGCGGTGAAGCCGCGGCGCACAAGCGCGTCGAGGCCTGGCGCGAGCAGCTGCTGGCCGATCCCGGCGCGGTCGGCGAATTGCTCGCCGAGTACCCGGGGGCGGATGGCCGGCAATTGCGCGCGCTGGTGCGCACAGCGCTGCGCGAGCGCACCGAGTGCCGTCCGCCGCGCGCCTACCGGGCTCTCTATCAGGAACTGCGTGCCCTGATAGAGAAATAGTGACGAGGTAAAGGTGACGAGATACGGGTGACGAGTACAGGTGACGTACAACCTGGTATTGCTTTTCGTCACCCTCATTCGTCACCATTAGTCGTCACCCTTAATCGTCACTTCATTGGAGTTCGGCTGATATACTTTCGCGCCTATGCATGCAGCCACGGTTGAACTCGTAGTCGGCCTGGTTTCGATCAGCGACCGCGCCTCGCAAGGCGTCTACAAGGACGAGGGCCTGCCGGCGCTCGCGGATTGGCTGGCCAAAGCGATCGCGTCGCCGCCGGTGCGCGTCGTGAAGCGGCTGATCCCGGATGAACGGCTCGCCATCGAGGCAGCGCTGAAGGAGCTGGTGGACCGCGAGGGTTGTCATCTCGTCCTCACCACCGGCGGCACCGGCCCGGCCCCGCGCGACGTGACGCCCGAAGCCACGCTCGCCGTCGCCGACAGGGAGATGCCGGGATTCGGCGAGCAAATGCGGCAGGTCAGCCTCAGGTTCGTGCCGACCGCGATCCTGTCGCGGCAGGTCGGCGTGATCCGCGGGCAGGCGCTGGTCCTGAACCTTCCCGGCCAGCCGAAAGCGATCAAGGAGACGCTCGAAGGCGTCAAGGACGAGGGCGGCA
>JAHZNX010000100.1 GCA_020028375.1 Betaproteobacteria bacterium
CGCGTGGTCGGCAACACGCGAGAGATCACGCTCGGACCGACCGAGTTCCGGATGCTGCATTTTTTCATGACGCATCCGGAACGCGTGCACAGCCGCGCGCAGCTGCTCGACCGCGTGTGGGGGGATCACGTGTTCGTCGAGGAGCGCACGGTCGACGTGCACATCCGCCGGCTGCGCCAGGCGCTGGAGGCGAGCGGGCACGATCGTCTCATCGAGACGGTGCGCAGCAGCGGATACCGGATGCGGGGTGCCTAGTGCCGTTCCAACTTTTTCTCTTCACGATGGACGGCTTACATGCCAGCGACAATCGGAGCTGGCAGAACCGACTCGATCAGCCACCATAAGTTGGAACGGCACTGAAGCAGGAGGGCCGCACGCCGTGAGATAATCCGCGCTGCCGCCTGTGAGGTATCCGCACATGAATCACCCGCTGCTACGAACCGCCGCCGGCGTGGCCATGCTCGCGGCCGTGGCGCTGCTCGCAGGGCTTGGACTCGGTGCTGCGACGGGATGGGCGGTGCTGGCGTTGGGCGCGCTTGCGCTGCTGGCCAATCACGTTGCCAGCCTTGCCGCACTCATCCGCTGGCTCAAGCAGCCCCGGGCCACTTCCCTGCCTGAAGGGCGCGGCGCTTGGGACGAGGCGTTTTCGCTGCTCCACCGGTTCGAGCGCGCCGCCGCCCGGGAGGCGGACCGTCTCTCGCATGCGCTGCTGCGCTGGCGCCAGGCCGGCGAGGCTTTGCCCGACGGCGTGGTCATACTTGACGCGCAGAACCGCGTCGAATGGTGCAATGAAGGCGCGGGCCGGCATTTCGGCCTCGACCTCGGCACCGATGTCGGCCGGCCGGTAATCAACCTGGTGCGCCAGCCCGAGTTTGTCGCCTATGTCGAAGCCGAGGATTACGCGCATGCGATCCCGCTGCGCTCCGAGCACAGCGGCGGACTTTCCCTGTCAGTGCAGGTCATTCCTTACGGAGAGGCGCAGAAATTGCTGCTGTCGCGCGACATCACCCGGCTGGAGAAAGTTGAGACCACGCGCCGAGATTTCGTGGCCAATGTCTCGCACGAGCTGCGCACGCCACTCACCGTGCTCGCCGGATTTCTGGAAACGGTGCGGGAGCTCAAGCTCGATCCGCAGCGCACGCGCGACTACATGAACCTCATGGCCGAACAGGCCCGACGCATGCAACGCATCGTTGAGGACCTGCTCGCGCTCTCCAACCTGGAGTCCTCACCCGAGCCCTCTCTGGAGGAGCGCGTAAACGTGCAGAGCTTGCTTGCCAGGGTCATGGCGGATGCCGAGGCACTGAGCGGCGGCAGGCACCACATCACTCTCGATGCAGCCGAGGGTTTCGACATCGCCGGCGCCGATGACGAGATTGCGAGTGCTTTCGGCAATCTCGCCAGCAACGCGGTGCGTTACACGCCCGAAGGCGGCACGGTGCGCCTGATCTGGCGCGCTTCGGATGGGGGCGCCGAATTCACCGTCGAGGATACGGGCGTTGGCATCGAGCCGCAGCACATTGCGCGGCTGACCGAGCGGTTCTACCGCGTGGACCGCGGGCGCTCGCGCGAAACCGGCGGCACCGGGCTCGGGCTGGCTATCGTCAAGCACGCGTTGATGCGCCATCAGGCAACGCTCGACATTCAGAGCGAGCCCGGCAAGGGCAGCCGGTTCACCGCCCGCATTCCCGCGCGGCGCGTGCTGCCAGTCGCGGCCCGAACTCAGGACGCGGCCACGGCCTGAGTCCGCGCCGCGTTATTCGGCGCGTCGGCGTTCCCGCTCGGCGCCTTTTCGTCCCTCACATCATCGTCGTTCGCAGATTCGCGCAGCCGGGCGCGCCGCCTGAAAACCGCGGCGCCCTGTGGAAAAGCTTGGTCGAAACCCTCAAGCGGGATCGATGCCTTCGCCGAAATCGAGCCATGGTCCGTCCGTACGGGAGTCCATCCGTCAACCAACCGAGGCGAGCAATCCGCTACGCGGCGTCGCGCACCCCGTGCAGCCGCGGCTTCGTCGGGCCATGAACAAACCGCGCGATCTTCCGGAGCTGTACCTGAATCGCGAGCTGGGGCAGCTCGCGTTCAACCGGCGCGTCCTGGCGCAGGCGGAAAATCCCACGACCCCGCTGCTCGAGCGATTGCGGTTCCTCTGCATCGTCAGCAGCAACCTCGACGAGTTCTTCGAAATCCGCGTCTCGGCGCTGCAGGCGGAGATCGAGGCCGGCGCGCCGGCCATCGGACCGGAGCGCATGCCGGCCGATCACCTGTTCCGGCAGGTGGCGAAGGAGGCGCACGAGCTGGTCGCAGCGCAGTATCGCCTGCTCAACCAGGAGATCCTGCCGGGGCTCGCGCGCGAAGGCATCCGGTTCCTGCGCCGGTCGGAATTTACGCCCAATCAGGCCGAATGGATCAGGAACTATTTTTTCCGCGAGGTGATGCCGGTGCTGACTCCCATCGGGCTCGACCCCGCGCACCCCTTCCCCCGCGTGCTCAACAAGAGCCTCAATTTTGCGGTCGAGCTCGAAGGCAAGGACGCCTTCGGGCGCAATTCGGGAATCGCCATCGTGCAGGCCCCGCGCGTGCTGCCGCGCGTGATCAGGCTGCCGCGGGAGATCTCGGAGGCGGATTACGATTTCGTCTTCCTGTCATCGATCCTCCACGCGCACGTTGCGGAGCTGTTCGCGGGCATGAAGGTGGTGGAGTGCTACCAGTTCCGGGTAACCCGCAACAGCGACCTGTTCGTGGACGAGGAGGAGGTGAAGGACCTGCGCACCGCCCTGCGCGGTGAGCTGCCATCGCGCCAGTTTGGCGACGAGGTCAGGCTCGAGATCGCCCAGGACAGTTCGGCGAAGATCACCGAGTTCCTGCTGGTGCAGTTCGGCCTCGGCGAGGAGGATCTCTACCGCGTGGACGGGCCCGTCAACCTCGCGCGCCTGGTGAGCGTGCCGGGCTGGGTGGACCGCCCCGATCTCAAGTTCCCGGTATTTCGCCCGGGGCTGCCCGAGCGTATCAAGCGCCGCAACCACATCTTCGAAACGATCCGCGAGCGCGACCTCCTGTTCCATCATCCCTACCAGTCGTTCCAGCCGGTGGTCGCCTTCCTCGAGCGGGCGGCAGCCGACCCGGCCGTGGTCGCGATCAAGATGACGGTGTACCGCACGGGCGTGGAATCGGAGCTGATGGAGATCCTGATCAACGCGGCGAAGAGCGGGAAGGAAGTCACCGTGGTGCTGGAGCTGCTCGCGCGCTTTGACGAGGAAGCCAACATCAACTGGGCGCAGCGGCTCGAGGAGGTCGGCGCGCACGTGGTCCATGGGGTGGTGGGCCACAAGACTCACGCCAAGATGCTGATGGTGGTCCGGCGCGAGGAGGACGGGCTCAGGCGCTACGTGCACCTGTCCACCGGCAACTATCACACGCGCACTGTCAGCCTCTACACCGACTTCGGCCTGCTCACCGCCAACGAGGAGATCTGCGCAGACGTCAACGACGTCTTCACCCAGCTCACCGGGCTGGGGCGCACCACCAAGCTGAAGCACCTGTGGCTTGCGCCGTTCAGCCTCCACAAGCAGGTGTTGCGCGCGATCCGGAACGAAACGCAGCACGCAAAGGACGGGAAAAAGGGCCGCATCATCGCCAAGATGAACGCGCTGCTCGATCCCGAGACCATCGACGCGCTCTACGATGCTTCGCGGGCGGGGGTCCAGATCGACCTCATCGTGCGCGGGATGTGCGCACTGAAGGCCGGTATCCCGGGCGTTTCGGAGAACATTTGCGTTCGGTCCGTGGTCGGGCGCTTCCTCGAGCACTCCCGGGTGTTCTATTTCCACAATGATGGTGCCGAGGACGTCTACCTTTCCAGCGCGGACTGGATGGAGCGCAACTTCTTCCGCCGGGTCGAGGTATGCTTTCCCGTCCTCGATCCACAGCTGAAGAAGCGCGTCATCAGTGAGGGCCTGAAGCCCTATCTCGAGGATAACGGCCAGGCTTGGAAGATGGGCCAGGACGGGGAGTATCAGCTCGAGTCTCCTCAGCAAGGGTGCCGCGCGGCTGCGCAGGAGACCCTGCTCAAGATCCTGGCCCCGCACGCGTCGGCCTGACTCCCGCATTCCTTTCTTCTCCGCGACGCTCGTCCGCGGAGCTCCCATGAAAGACTCGCGCGCCGCCCCGGAGATCGAGCTCAAGCTGCTGGTGCCGCCGGGCGCCGTGCGGCGGCTTGCCGCGCACCGCCTGCTGCGCGGGCGGACGCGACCCGCACGGCGGCGGCTCTACAGCATCTACTTCGACACGCCGGCGCTCGACTTGTGGCGGCAGGGCATCGCGCTGCGGGTGCGGCGCGAGGGGCGGCGCTGGATGCAGACCGTCAAGGGCGGCGGAGCCGCGCAGGGCGGGCTGCACCAGCGCGCGGAGGCCGAAGCCGAGGTTGCGGGGCCGGCTCCCGACACCTCCCGCATCCGCGACCGCGAGCTCGCCGAAGCGTTCGCCTCGCCCCAGCTGCGCGCGCAGTTGACGCCGGTGTTCACGACCGATATCACCCGCAGCAGCCGCGTGCTCGAGCTGGATGCCGAAGCGCGCGTCGAGGCGAGCGTGGACCAGGGCGTGATCCGCAGCGGCAATCGCTCGGAGGCGGTGAGCGAGATCGAGCTCGAACTGACGAGCGGGGAACCGCATCAGCTCTACGACCTGGCGTTGAAACTCGCCGACGACGTTCCCCTGTCGATCGGGGACCGCTCGAAGGCCGAGCGCGGCTTCGCCCTCGCGCGCGGCGAGCCGGAGTTGCCGGTCAAGGCGCGGCCGGCGGCGCTCGATCGCGACATGACGGTGATCCACGCCTTCAAGGCGGTCATGTGGGCGAACCTTGCGCATCTCCAGGCGAACGAGAGCGGCATGCTCGGAGCGCGCGACCCGGAGTTCCTGCACCAGATGCGCGTCGCGCTGAGGCGGCTGCGCTCGGCGCTGGCGGTGTTCGCGCAGCTCTTCCCCGAGCCGGTCCTGTCGCCGGCACGGACCGAACTGAAATGGCTGGCGAACGGTCTCGGCCCGGCTCGCGACTGGGACGTTTTCGTGACGGAGATGTTGCCTCCGATTGCGGCTGAATTCGGCGCGCATGCCGGGCTCAGGGAATTTGCGGAGCGCTGCGAGAAACTGCGCCGCAGAGCCAACGCCCGGGCACGGCGCGCGGTGCATTCGGCCCGCTACCGCCACCTCGTGCTGTGGCTCGCGGCGTGGCTTGTCCAGGAAGGCTGGCTCGCACGCATCGAGCCGTCCGCGCAGACGGCGTTGCAGGCCCCGGTGACGGATTTCGCCGCCACGGTGCTGGAGAGCCGCTACGGCCAGGTGCGGAAGAAGGGCCGCAAGCTTGGCGGCCTGTCGGTGATCAAGCTGCACCGGCTGCGCATCGCGATCAAGAAATTCCGCTACGCCGCCGATTTCTTCGCGGGACTCTACGAAGCCAAGGCGGCGCGCGCGGCGTTGAAACGGCTATCACGGCTGCAGGATATATTGGGTGCGATGAATGACGCGGCGACGGTCGCGAAGCTGATCACGCACGGCTTCGCGCGCGTGCCCGGCCAGCGCGGCCTGGAAGCAAGAGGCATTCTGCTGGGCTGGAGCCGGGGCCGGGCGGCAACCCTCAAGCGCGAGCTGAAGAGCGCGTGGAGGGAATTCCGCGCCGCCGAGAAGTTTTGGTAGTCGCCTCGTTACCCATCACCCATCACTCGTCACACCTTATGGAATTGATCCTATGGCGCCATGCCGACGCCGAAGACGGCGCGCCGGGAGCGCCTGACGAAGCGCGCCGCCTCACCCCCAAGGGCAGGCGGCAGGCAAAGCGCGTTGCGGCGTGGTTGAAACAGCAGTTGCCGGCCGCAGCGCGGGTTCTGGCGAGCCCGGCCCAACGCGCGCAGGAGACCGCGCAGGCGCTCACGCGGCGCTTCAAGGTGAGCCGCCAGGTGGGAACGGCGGCGGATCCCGAGTCGATACTCAAGGCGGCGGGCTGGCCGGCCGGCGGGGGTACCGTCGTCATCGTCGGTCACCAGCCGACGCTGGGTCAGGCAGCAGCGCTCGCGCTCACCGGCCATCCCGCCGAGTGGAGCGTGAAGAAGGGTGCTATCTGGTGGCTCGAGAGCCGGGGCGAGAGCGACGTCGTCGTGCGCGCAGTGATCGCGCCGGAGATGGTCTGAGCTGCAGGGTCCGGAACTCTGGATGCTCAGGAACCGGCAATCAGCGCTCGGGACGCTGGCCTAGCTCGCAAGAGCAAGCTCCGAGCCGCGTTCGATCTCGTCCAGTTCGGGAATCTTGACCTCGAAGTCGATCCTTGCCCACTCCCGGATCTCGTCTTGCAGGGCGGTCACGGTGAGGGGATTGCGGGCAAGCCACTCGGGATCGAGCGTGAGGCGGAATTTCCTGCCCTGGCGCCGCGCCTGAATGGACGGCAGCTGCATATCGGCGCGGCGGCGATACAGCAGCGCCGCGATCCTCAGGGCGAATACCATGTTCCAGTCCACGTTGTGCGCCTCGATCTCGTCTGCGACCTTGTTGAGCGAGCGGCGATGCGACTGCACGAGAAACGCGAGCCGCGCCTGCTCGTCGCGGGAGAAGCCCGGCATATCGGCATTATTGATGATGTAGGCGGAATGCTTGTGATAGCCGCTGTAGGCGACCGAGATGCCGATCTCGTGCAGCTTCGCCCCCCACGCGATGAAACGCGCTGCGGCCTCGTCGGGTTCGTCCGGGTCGGTGGCGAGCCGGCGCAGCAGCGTGAAAGCAAGCGTGCCGACGCGCTGCGCCTGCAGCGCGTGCACGTGGTAGCGCTGCATGAACTGGGCGACGGTGACATCGCGCATGTCGCGGTGGTGGAAGCGGCCGAGCAGGTCGTAGAGCACGCCCTGGCGCATCGCCCCTTCCGCCGGCACCATGGACTTGATGTCGAGCTCGGAGAGCACGGCGTTCAGGATCGCGAGCCCGCCCGGAAGCACCACTGCCCGGTCCGGCTTCAACCCCGCGAGTTCCACTTTCTCCATGCGGCCCGCCTTGATCAGGCGGGAGCGCAAGCGGTCGAGCCCGGCCGGGGTGATATCGCCGTCGTCGAAGCCGTTCAGCTGCAGGATGGCGGCGAGCGCGCGTACCGTGCCCGAGGAGCCGACAGCGTGCTGCCAGTTACCGCGGGCAAATCCCGCGACGATCGGTTGCAGCTCGTTGCGCGCGGCGAGCTCCGCTTCCTTCATGGCGCTCTTGGAGATTTTGCCTTCGGGGAAGAACCGCAGGCTGTAGGAAACGCAGCCCATGAACAGGCTCTCGAGTTTCTGCGGCTTGTGACCCGCCCCGATGATGAGCTCGGTCGAGCCGCCGCCGATGTCCACCACCAGCCGTTTCTCGCGCGAGGCGGGCAGGCTGTGCGAGACTCCGAGGTAGATGAGGCGCGCTTCCTCGCGTCCCGCCACCACCTCGATCGGAAAGCCGAGTGCGGCCTCCGCTTTCTTGAGGAACGCCGCGGCGTCCTTTGCGACCCTGAGCGTGTTGGTCCCGAGCGCGCGCACGGCTCGCCGTTCGAAGCCGCGCAACCGCTCGCCGAAGCGCTTGAGGCAGGCGAGCGCCCGTTCCTGCACCGCTTCGTCGAGACGCTTGTCTGCGGTGAGCCCCTCGCCGAGCCGCACCGGCTCGCGCAGCGCATCGAGCGGGTAGATCTGATCCCCGACGACGCGCGCCACCTGGCAATGAAAGCTGTTGGAACCGAGATCGACTGCGGCGAGCGTCGTGTAAACGGTCATCGCTGCCGCCAGGGGGTGAGATCGGGATGGCGCCGGTCCCTGGGGATAGGGAGGGGAGGTGTGAACGGCCCCGCACGCAGTCGCATTGCGCGGCGGTCAGTCCTGGACCGGAACGGTGTGGCTGACAGCGTGATTACTCTATCTCGCTTAAGGAGCAATTGATGCCGCAAGTATAGGTAAAGTGCGCCCGTTCGCCAAGTGAACGCTTCCACAGAGCCTCGCAATCACTCCACTATGCGATACCGATGGCCACTGCCGGGTGCCGCAGCATTCCGCCTGACGAATAGGGCATCCAGCGAGCCACCTCGCGGGGGAGCGGAGAAGTTTCGGGCAAAACCGTGCAGCATGCTCCAGCATTGTTACGAGAATGTTAAGGGAAGGAGGAAGTACACGAATCAGAGCCTTCCGAGAAACTCTGAACAGCGATTCGCAGCTGTTGTCGCAATGCTTTTGTATCGCGGGATGTTTTTTTTCGAGCTTGTGCGCAGGGAGGCTCTTGAGTCATGCTGCAAGTAATTGAAGATTGAATGGTACGAGGAGCCGTCGAGATGATTGAGCGCGTGAACCGTTTGCCCACGGCGAAGAACTGGGCCGATGACATTGATGACTTGTATCACGATGCGACGGAAAGGAATCTGCATGCGATATTCTGGAATCGTCCGCGCAGGCTCGCGCCCAACGGCGAGAACGCGGACGACCGACCACGTAGCGCAGGGTCGATTCAGCGGGAACCTGCGGGCGCGGGCGTCCAGCGGTAGCTTGCGTCCCGCCCCGCGACCATGTGAAAGGGGCGCTTCACCGCATTCAGCGCCTGGACCGCCTGGCCTTGCAGGCGAAGTTGATCGAGATCGGCCGCCTCGGGCACGAGGAACCGGTTGCCTGACGGCCCCGGGAACGCGCTGTCACAATTGTCACATTACCGTAATACCGCGCGGCTACCATTCGCCTGTACACCCGAAAAGTCATTGGCTGAACAGGAGAATGAAATGGATACGAGCGGTAGATTCATATTGTTGAGCGCGGCGCTGGCAACGTCAGCGGCGCTCGGCTTCGCGGCGGCCGCCCAGGCGCAGACCGTCAAGGTCGACGGCTCGAGCACCGTTTATCCGATCACCGAGGCGGTGGCGGAGGAATTCCAGAAGGCCAAGCGCGGCGCGGTCAGGGTCACGGTAGGCATCTCCGGCACCGGCGGCGGCTTCAAGAAATTCTGCCGTGGCGAGACCGACATTCAGGACGCCTCGCGACCGATCCTGAAGGCCGAGATGGATGAATGCAGGAAGAACGGCATCGAGTACATGGAATTGCCGGTCGCCTACGACGCGCTCACCGTCGTCATCAATCCGAAGAACACCTGGATCAAGAGCCTGACGGTGGCGGAACTGAAGAAGATGTGGGAGCCGGCCGCGCAAGGCAAGGTCACGCGCTGGAACCAGGTGAACCCCTCATGGCCCGATTCGCCGCTCAAGCTGTTCGGTGCCGGCTCGGCTTCAGGCACGTTCGATTACTTTACCGAGGCGATCAACGGCAAATCGAAAGCGAGCCGCGGCGACTTTACCGCCAGCGAAGACGACAACGTGCTGGTGCAAGGGGTCTCGCGCGATGTCAACGCGCTCGGCTTCTTCGGATTCGCCTATTACGTGGAAAACCGCGACAAGCTCAAGGCGGTGCCTATCGTCGAGAAAGACGGCAAGCCCGCAATCTTCCCTTCGATGGAAACCGTGATCAACGGGACCTACCAACCGCTCGCGCGCCCGATATTCATCTACGTCAACGCCAGGTCGGCGCAAAAGCCGGAGGTGAAAGAATTCGTGGAGTACTACAACAGGCACGGCGAGAAGCTCGCCCGGGAGGTGAAATACGTGCCCCTTCCTTCCAAGGCGTACTCTCACAATCTCGAAGTCTTATCCAAGAGACAGCTCGGCACCAAGTTCGGCGGCGAGAACAAGGTGGG
>JAHZNX010000335.1 GCA_020028375.1 Betaproteobacteria bacterium
TCGATCCGCCGAACTGCCCGACGTGCCGCCGATCGCCGACACTGTGCCGGGCTATGAATCCACGTCGTGGGTTCTGATCATGGGGCCGTCGAAGATGCCGGCCTCCGTCGTGAACCGGCTGCACAAGGAAACCGTGCGCGCTCTCGCGTTCCCGGACGTCAAGGAGAGGCTCGCACGCATGGGATCCGACATCATCGGCAGCAGCCCGGACGAAGCGCGCCGGTACATCCGCGTCGAACTGGAGAAGTGGGCGAAGACCGTCAAGGCCGCCGGCATCAAGAGCGGCCAGTAAACCCTACAGACGCGTCCCGCCGGGCAGCGAGCGGAAGATCACTTCCATGATCGAGGTTTCGGTGATGCCCCCGTCAGCGCCTTTCTGGAACAGGATCAATTGCTGAGGGCTCGTGGCGGGTCCGATCGGGGCGATCAGGCGCCCGCCGGGCTTGAGTTGCTCGAGCAGCGCGGATGACACATCGGGGATCGCCATGCGCACCAGGATCGCGTCGTACGGCGCTCCCGGGCGCCAGCCGTAGTAGCCGTCGGCGACGTTGACCTTGACGGCTCCATAGCCGAGCCGCGCCAGGTTCTTCTGCGCGGCTGCGGCGATATTCGCGTGGAACTCGACGCTCGACACGTCCGGCGTCAGCTCCGCCAGGATCGCGGTGTGGTAGCCGCCGCCGACTCCGACTTCCAGCACCTTCTGGCCGCGCTCGATCTTCAGGAGGTCGGTCATCACCGCGACCAGCGACGGCTGCGAGATCGTGGCGTCGGGCCCGACCGGGAGCGGACGATCGAGGTAGGCGTAGGGGCGGAGCGGGGGCGGCGCGAATTCGTGGCGCGGCACCTTGGCCATCGCCGCGATCACGCGTGGATCGATTGCCGGTGCTCCGGTACGCTGGCGCACGCGGTTCACGCCCTGCTCGATGGCATCGGCGAGCGCGCGCCGCATCTCGGCAAATTCGGCCGCCTCGTCCGCGAACGCGCCGGCGACAGCCACCAGGGCGAGGCCGGCGAGAAGCGGGCGCAACGTGCGGGAACGCATGCTGATCACGATGGTTGCGCCGGGGGGAGAGACCTGTCAAGCCAGAAACCAGAAGGCAAAAGCCAGAAGGCAAAAGCCAGAAGGCAGAACGGATACCGCTTAACGGTTTGTCACGCCGTTGCGCGAACAGGCACAACGGGATAGATTGGTGAACGACATCAGGGAAACTCACATCTAACGCTCGTCACCCCGTCACGCCCCTTCGAGGCGCGATGTCGTCAATCGGCGACGGTGTGGTTGGGAAGGGCTCGGAATCGGTATCCATTTCCTGCCGAGGAGGCACGTATGAATAAGCGGCGTGGCTGGAATCGGAGCTGCAGGACTGTTTCCTCCCTCGCGGTCTCGTGCGTCCTGGCAGGCGCCCTGTCGGCGCTTCCAGCTTGCACGACGCCGCCCGCTCCAGACGATCCCGTTTCCAGGGGGAAGGAAATCTTCTTCAACCAGACGTTCAACGGAAACGGCAGGACCTGCGGCACCTGCCATCCCGCGCGCAACAACTTCACCATTGATCCCGCTTTCATCGCCACGTTGCCGCCGACCGATCCGTTGTTTGTCGCCGAATTCAATCCCGCCCTCGGGAAGAATTTCGAGAATCCGAAGCTGATGCGCCAGTTCGGTCTCATTCTGGAGAATCTCGACGGTTTCGACGACCTGGAGAAGAAATTTGTAATGCGCGGGGTGCCTCATGTGCTCGCGCAGCGGACCTCGATCAACAGCAATCAGGGGCCGCGCACGGGGTGGTCGGGGGACGGCGCGCCCGGGGACGGCTCGCTGCGTTCCTTCGCCACTGGGGCCGTCATCCAGCATTTCACGAAGACGCTGAATCGCGTGCCCGGGGTGGACTTCCGGCTCCCGACGGATGCCGAGCTGGATGCCCTCGAAGCCTTCATGCTCTCCCTCGGCCGGCAGCAGGACCTCGCCTTGCCGCTGCCGCTCAAGGGAATCGTGGCGAAGCGCGGCCAGGAAATCTTCCTGGATAACCGGCTGGGCAAGTGCAATCTGTGTCACGTCAACGCCGGGGCGACGGCGAATTTCGGCACCGGCAACATCGGAAACGCGAACTTCAATACCGGCGTGGCAAACCTGCCGGACCAGCCGGCCGATCTCGCCAAAGAGCCGAATCCGCGTGACGACGGTTTTGGAAGACCTGGCGACGGCACCTTTAACACGCCTCCGCTGGTGGAAGCGGCAGACTCCGGCCCGTTCTTCCACAACAACGCAATCGAGACTATCGAAGGGGCAGTGGCATTTTATGACGGCGAGTCGTTCAACAACTCCCCGGCCGGTCGCGCGCTGGCCGCGGTTGATCCGAACAAAGTCGGGATCGAGCTGGATGGAACGCAAATCGTCGCCATTGCTGCCTTTCTGAGGGTAATCAACACCCTCGAGAACATCCGCCAGAGCATCGAGCTCCTGGAGGAGGGCGCCGCGAAGGGATTTGCGGATCGCAAGGAGGCCCGGGAACTGCTCGAACGCGCCGTGAGCGAGACGCAGGACAGCATCAAGGTCCTGGACGGCGCGGGGTTGCATCCCGAGGCGGTTGCCCATTTGCAGAAGGCGAGCAAGCTGGCGCAGAAGGCAGCGCGCAGCTTCTTCAGGCGGGACACACTCACCCGGCAGGCCATCGACGAGCAGCGCAAGGCGCGCGCGCAACTCACCGAGGCGCCCTGAGCG
>JAHZNX010000336.1 GCA_020028375.1 Betaproteobacteria bacterium
TTCTCGTCGCTGCCGACGGTGCCGATCACGGTGGCGCCAAGGGCCCTTGCCCACTGGCACAGGATCTGGCCGACGCCGCCCGCGGCCGCGTGCATGAGGATGGTGTCGCCTTTCTTGACCCGGTAGGTGCGGCGGATGAGGTAGTGGGCGGTGAGGCCCTTCAGCATCATCGCCGCGGCCGTCCGGTCATCGATGCCAGCGGGGATCTTCACCAGCCGTTCAGCGGGGCGCAGCAGCACCTCGGCATAGGCGCCGATCGGGCCGGAATACGCTACGCGGTCCCCGGCCTTGAATTCCTTCACCTTGGCGCCGACCGCTTCGACGACTCCCGCGCCCTCCGATCCCGCGGTGAACGGAAGCGGCACCTGGTAGAGCCCGCTGCGCTGGTACGTGTCCACGAAGTTCAGGCCGACGGCGGTATTGCGGACCCGCACCTGGCCCTCGCCGGGCGCGCCGACCTGAACCTCCTCCCAGCGCAGCTTTTCCGGGCCGCCGTATTCGTAGATTCGCACCGCGTGAGGCATGGGAGTGCTCCTTGCTGTTTGGCCGTGATTGGAGCGCGTGATTTAACCACATTGCTACCGCGCGCGCAGCACCCGCGATGCACGCGCCACGTCGCGCGGCCTGACCCAGAAGATCGCGCCGAAGCGCCCTTTTCCGGCGGCGACCGCATCCATCGCGACCATGTTGATGCCGGCCTTGGCGAGCTTGCTGCAGATTCCGGCGCACGCTCCCGCCTTGTCCGTGCCCTGCGCGAGGAACACCGTCTTCCGCTTGCTCACCTTCATGCCGAGCTTGCGCGCGGCAGTGGTGAACTTGGAGGCGTTGTAGGGAATGAAATCCACCTGCGCGCGCCCGGCGCTGGGAAAGCCCGTGAACGCGAGCAGGTTGACCCCGTGCGCGGCAAGCGCGCTCAGCATCCGCGCGCCCTGGCCGGCGCGGTTGGGCGTCTTCATGCTGAAATAGGCGGACTTCCGTACGGTGGTGGCCATGATTGCCTCCTTGAAGTATGTGTATGCAGCAAGGCTCCCCGCCGGTTGAACGGCAGCTCGGTGTCCGTTCGTATCGGCGGACTTAATCCGGCGCAGAGCGTCCGGATTAAGAATAAGTATGCTCTCCCCGTTGTGCGAAATCACGCGGCTTGCAGGGCAGCCCGGGCAGCATTAGCATGCGCCCATAATCCACCGGAGCGAAGCCATGGACTTGCCTCAACGCACGGGCATCACCGTCATCCCCACCGGGGCCGCGCTGGGCGCCGACGTGGCCGGCTTCGACCTCGCAAAGCCGCTCGATGCCGCGGCATTCCGGGCGATCGAAGCCGCCTGGCACGGGCACCTCGTCCTGCGGTTCCGCGGCCAGCAGCTCGACGATCCCGGCCTGCTCGCGTTCGCGCGGCGCTTCGGGGATCTCGACCGGGCGCCGGTCCACGCGGTCGGCGATACCGACGTCGACCCCTACCCCGAGATCACCGTGATGTCGAACATCAAGGTCGACGGCAAGCCGATCGGCAACCTCGGCCACTACGAGGCGGAGTGGCACACCGACATGTCGTACAACGAGAAGACGCCGATCGGCAGCCTGCTCTATGCGCTGGAGGTGCCTCCGGCGGGCGGCGATACCGGCTTCAGCAACCTGTACCGGGCGTTCGAGACGCTGCCTGGAGAATTGAAGCGCGCGATCATCGGAAAGTCCTGCAAGCATGACTCGAGCCGCACCAGCGTGGGTGACCTGCGCAAGGGATTCAAGGATGTCGCCGATCCGCGCGAGGCGCCCGGTGCGGTGCATCCCATCGTCCGCACGCACCCTGCGACGCGCCGCAACGCGCTCTTTCTCGGGCGCCGGCGCAACGCCTACATCGTGGGGCTGCCGCTCGCCGAGAGCGAGGACCTGCTCAACCGGCTCTGGGCGCACGCCAGCAAGCCGGAGTTCGCCTGGTACCAGCAATGGAAGGTGGGGGACCTGATCCTGTGGGATAACCGCTGCGCCATGCACCGCAGGGACGCCTTCGACCCCGCCTCGCGGCGGCTCATGCATCGCACCCAGATCCAGGGTGACAGGCCGTTTTTTGACCCGGCCACGCTGGCGGCCTAGCCGCAACGATGCCGGGAGGAAGGCGCGGGCGCGACGCCCGGGTTCATTTCTTGGGGTCCGGGTTGGCCTTGGGCGCGGCGGCGGCGAGCGATTCCAGCGCCGCCTTCTGCATCTCGAGCGTCTTGACTGTCATCTGCAAGAAACCCACCTGCATGGTGAGCCAGTTCTCCACCGCTTTCAGCTCGGCGATCTTTTTCTCGACCTCGCCCGTGTTGGCCGTGGGCATCGCCATGCCCGGCATCGGAAATGACATCGGGTTCCACATCTTCTGCATGAACTCGAGCCAGTCCTTGGGCAGTTCCGGTTGCTGTGCCATCGTGCGCTCCTGTCGAGCGGTTGCGCCCGTGCCCATTATAGGGTCAATCGGACGATGAAATTTCTCAAGGCGGTCCGGCTCGACGACTCGGATGCGCGCATTCTCGAAGAGGAAGGCGGCGCGGCACAGGACGGCGAGTGGGTCGTCTCGGGAGGCTATGCGGTGTGCGATCTCAAGCAGGGGCACCGCGCACCCCGCTGCCACTGCGACACCACGTTCATCGCCGCGGGTAGCCGCCGCCGCTGCACGATCGCCGAGGTGGCCGAGATCGGCGATTCGGCGCTCGCGCAGCTGACGGAGGATCTGGC
>JAHZNX010000101.1 GCA_020028375.1 Betaproteobacteria bacterium
CCGAACTTGTTCGGGGATCCGACCCCCGGTGGCGCGCAGGGCGGCCGACGTCGGGTGCTCGAGATCTTGCGATATTGTGTCGGAGGCCGCCGTCGACTGGCGGCCGGCGGACGAGCCGTTGCGCACCTTGGCGAGCTCGGTGACCAATTTGATGCGTTGGGCCTCGCCGCCGGAGAGTGTCGGGCTCTGCTGGCCGAGCGTGAGGTAGCCGAGCCCCACGTCCTGCAGCAGGGTGAGCGCGTGGTGAATCGACCCGTGCGCGGAGAAGAACTCCACCGCCTCGTCCACGCTCATCAGGAGCACCTCGCCAATGCTCCTGTCCTTGAAGCGCACGGCGAGCGTCTCGGGGTTGAAGCGCGCGCCGCGGCACGCCTCGCAGGTGACCTTCACGTCGGGGAGGAAGGACATCTCGATGCGCTTCAGCCCCTGTCCCTCGCACGCCTCGCAGCGCCCGCCCGCGGTGTTGAACGAGAAGCGCGAGGCGGTGTAGCCGCGCATGCGCGCCTCCGGCACGTCGGCATAAAGCCGCCGCACCTGGTCCCAGAAACCGACGTAGGTCGCGGGGCAGGAACGAGGCGTCTTGCCGATCGGGGTCTGATCCACCTCCAGCACGCGGCCAACGCCCTCCCAGCCAGCGATACCTCTGCAGCCGGCTAGCGACAGTGACGAGTTGTATCTCTTTCCTTCTGCCTTCCGACGCGGGCGGTCGCGGCTCTCCGCGACGAGCCGGCGGAGGTTGTCATGGAGCACGTCGCGGGCGAGCGTGGACTTGCCCGAGCCGGAGACGCCCGTCACCGCGATCAGGCGCCCGAGCGGCACGCGGATGTCGAGGTCCTTGAGATTGTGCAGGCCGGCTCCGGTGACGGTGACCGCGGTGGTGGAGGGAGTCACAGAACGCCGTGCATGCAGGGGATGCTTGAGCGGTTGCGCCAGAAATCGCCCCGTGACCGAGGCCGGCATGCGCACGAGCTCCTCCGCGGAGCCCACCGCGACCACCTCGCCGCCGCGATTGCCCGCCCCGGGCCCGAGGTCTACCACGTATTCCGCGCGGCGGATGGTGTCCTCGTCGTGCTCGACCACCACCAGGGTATTGCCCCTCGCCTCGAGCTTCGCCAGAGTGTCGAGCAGGATGCGGTTGTCGCGCGGATGCAGCCCGATGGTCGGCTCGTCGAGGATATAGGCGACCCCGCGCAGGTTGGAGCCCAACTGCGCCGCGAGCCGGATGCGCTGCGCCTCCCCGCCGGAAAGCGTGGGCGCGGCGCGGTCGAGCGCGAGGTAGGACAGCCCCACTTCGCGCAGGAACGCGAGACGCGCGCGCAGCTCCGCCAGGATGTCGCGCGCAATCTCCGCCTGCCGTCCCTCCAGGCGGAGGTTGGTGAAAAATTCCTCCATGACCGATACCGACAATCGGGACAGATCCGCGATGGACTGACCGCGGAAGCGGACGGCGAGGGCGGTTGGATTCAGCCGTCGCCCTGCGCACGCCGGGCAGGGCACGGCTTCGCCCTCGTACCACTCGTTCCACCAGATCTCTTCTCCCGTCTGCTGCTCGTCGAACTCGGAGATGCTCAAACCGGTGCCGTAGCAGGTCTTGCACCAGCCGTGCCGGGAGTTGTAGGAAAAGAGCCGCGGGTCGAGCTCGGGAAAGCTCGTGCCGCAGGAGGGACAGGCGCGCTTCACGGAGAACACCGTCTCACTCATGCGAGCATCCGAAGGGTCTCCGGTTTTCATGGCGCGCTCGAGCGCCTCTAGTGGCGCGAGAACCTGGACCACGCCCTTGCCGTGATCAAGCGCGCGCTGGAGCGCGGCGCGCAATGCCGCCTCGTTGTCCGGTTCGGCACGCACGTCGGCGACCGGCAGCTCGATGGTGTGCTCCTGGAAGCGCGAAAGCCGCGGCCAGTTGCCGGTGGGAATGAAGCCGCCGTCCACGCGCAAGTGGGTATGCCCCTTGCCGTGCGCCCAGCGGGCGAGGTCGGTGTAGTAGCCCTTGCGGTTCACGACCAGCGGCGCGAGCAGACCCACGCGCGAGCCGCGATGATCGCGGAGAATTCTCGCCGCGATCGCGTCCACGCGCTGGGGCTCGATCGGCACTTCGCACTTGGGGCAGTGCTGGGTGCCGAGCTTCATATAGAGCAGCCGCAGGAAATGGTGGATCTCGGTCAGCGTCGCCACCGTGCTCTTGCGCCCGCCGCGGCTCGTGCGCTGCTCGATGGCGACCGTCGGCGGGATGCCGAAGAGGGCGTCGACATCGGGCCGCGCCGAGGGCTCGACGAACTGGCGCGCGTAGGCATTGAGCGATTCGAGGTAGCGGCGCTGGCCTTCCGCGAACACGATGTCGAAGGCGAGCGTGGACTTGCCCGAGCCGGAGACGCCGGTTACCACCGTGAAACGGTTGCGCGGGATGTCGACGTCGATGTTCTTCAGATTGTGCTCGCGCGCGCCGCGCACCTGAATGCTGTGATTGGTGAGTGGTGATTGGTGAGCGGACTGGAGCGTCGGGGCGCCCGGCGTCTCCTGCGCCACGGCGGGGGTGAGGGCGGTCTGGTATTCGCGCAGGGCCTTGCCGGTGTGGGAAGTCGCGTGTGTGGCCACTTCCGCGGGAGTTCCCGCACACACGACTTCGCCGCCGGCGTCGCCGCCCTCGGGGCCGAGGTCGATGATCCAGTCGGCGGCGCGGATGACGTCGAGATTGTGCTCGATCACGACGAGCGAGTGGTCCGCGGCGAGCAGCTTGCGGAAAGCGCGCAACAGCTTGGCGACGTCGTCGAAGTGCAGGCCCGTTGTCGGCTCATCGAACAGGAACAGCGTCCCGCGTTCGCCCTTCGACGGGCTCAGGGCGAACGGTTTCTCCTCCGTTCGTGCTGAGCGTGTCGAAGCACGGACGGACATGGTTGCCGCCTCCGCGAGATGGCCGGCAAGCTTCAGGCGCTGGGCTTCGCCGCCGGAGAGCGTCGGCACCGGCTGGCCGAGGCGCAGGTAGTCGAGCCCGACATCCGAGAGGGGCTTAAGCGCGCGCTGGACTTCGGGATGGTCGCTGAAGAATTCGATCGCTTCCGTCACGGTCATGTCCAGCACATCCGCAATTGACTTCGCGGTAAGTCGCGATTCGACTCCCACCACCCCGGCGCGACGCGCCACCCCTCCTCCGGCAGGAGGGGATGCCGTGACTCGCGCCGAAGGCTCGAGCTTCACTTCGAGCACCTCCGGCCGGTAGCGCCGCCCGTCGCAATCGGGGCAGCGCAGGTAGACGTCGGACAGGAACTGCATCTCGACGCGCTCGAAGCCGTTGCCGCTGCAGGCGGGGCAGCGGCCGTTGCCCGAGTTGAAGCTGAAGGTGCCCGCCGTGTAGCGCCGCTCGATCGCGGCCGGCGCCGCGGCGAACAGCTTGCGGATCGCGTCGAGCGCTCCGACGTAGCTCGCGGGATTGGACCGCGTGGTCCGGCCGATCGGCGACTGGTCCACCATCACGACCTCCGCGATGCGCTCGTGGCCCTTCAGCGCGCGATGTCTGCCGGGCGCCTCCGTGGGCTTGCCTTTCGCCTTGAGCAGCGCCGCGTGAAGCACGTCCTGCACCAGCGTGGACTTGCCCGAGCCCGAGACGCCGGAGACGCACACCAGCCGCTCCAGCGGGATCGTGACGTCGATGTTCTTGAGGTTGTGCTCCGCCACTCCGTAAATCTGCAGGCGCGGCCCGATTTTCGCGGGCGACCGCGGGGCGAGGCCCGTATCGGCGCGCTTGCGTCCGGCGAGGTAATCGGCGGTGAGCGTGCCGGAGCGCTTGAGCACTTCCGGAGTATCGAAGCACACGACGCGGCCGCCGCGCTCGCCCGGGCCCGGCCCGAGGTCGAGGATGCGGTCGGCGGCGAGCATGATCTGGGGGTCGTGCTCGACCACCACCAGCGAATTGCCAGCGCCGCGCAGCTTCTTCATGATGCCGATCACGCGGCCCATGTCGCGCGGATGCAGCCCGATCGAGGGCTCGTCCAGCGCGAACAGCGTGTTGGTAAGGGAGGTGCCGAGCGCGGTGGTGAGGTTAATGCGCTGCACCTCGCCGCCCGACAGCGTGCGCGACTGGCGGTCGAGCGTGAGGTAGCCCAGCCCGACCTCCGTTAGGTAGCCGAGCCGCGCGCGGATATCGGAGAGCAGCAGCTCGGTTGCTTCGTCCAATGGCGGCGGTAGTCGGAGCGTGGCGAAAAACGCGCGCGTCTTCGCGATCGGCAGCAGCACGAGGTCGTGCAGCGCCAGGCCCGGGAAGGATGCCAGGCGGTTCGCGTCCCAGCCCGCTCCCTGCGGCCGAAAGCGCGCCGCGGGCTCGAGCACGGCATCGGCGTTCTCCTTGCTGCCCACACGCCAGAGCAGGGCATCGGGCTTGAGGCGCGCTCCCCCGCATGCCGCGCACGGCGTGTAGGCGCGGTAGCGCGAGAGCAGCACGCGCACGTGCATCCGGTAGGCCCTGGTCTCGAGCCACTTGAAGAAGCGCGCGACGCCGTACCAGCTTCCGGGCCAGGATTTCCGCCAGCTCACCCAGCCGGGGTCGCCGTCCAGGACCCACTGCCGGTGCTGCGCGTCCAGTTCGCGCCAAGGCGTGTCGAGGGGCACGCCGCGTTTCCCCGCATACTCGACGAGGTCGTCATTCCAGCCGCGATAGGTCTCGGACAGCCACGGCCGGATCGCGCCCTCGCGCAGCGTCCTCGATTCGTCGGGTATGACGAGCCCGTAATCCACCCCGATCACGCGCCCGAAGCCGCGGCAGGTTTCGCAGGCGCCGACCGGCGAGTTGAACGAGAACAGGCTCGGCGTGGGGTCGGCGTAATGAATGTTGCAGTCGGGGCAGTGCAGGTCGGTGGAGTACTTCCAAACCACCCCGTCACCTGGCGGTGCCACCCCGTCCGACCCAACTCGCTGCATCGAGTTGGGCGCTCGCTGGCTCGGAGACATGCTCCTCGAAACCCCAGCTCGCCCTTGGTAAGGAGGGGAGTTACTCGTTTTCCTCCCCTCCTCGGTGAGGAGGGGTGCCGGCGCAGCCGGCGGGGTGGTGGCGAGGGGATAGATGTTGACGCGGCCGTTGCCGACGCGGAGCGCGGCTTCGAGCGCTTCGATGATGCGCGCTCTTTCGGTCGAGGACATGCGTACGCGGTCCTGCGTCACTTCCAGGAGCCCGTCGCGCTGCGCGTGGATGCGGGTGTACCCCTGGCGCTGGAGCAGCTCCCTGACCTCGCCCTCGGTGAAGTTCTTCGGCACGGCGACGGGAAACGTGATGACGAGACGCGGATCGCCCGCGGCTGCGGCCCGGGCCGCGAGGTCGGCGTGTATCGTGTCGGGCGTGTCGCGCGCGACCTTTGCGCCGCAGCCGCGGCAGAACAGCTGCGCGCCGCGCGCGAACAGGAGCTTCAGGTGGTCGTTCAGCTCCGTCATGGTGCCCACCGTCGAGCGCGAGGTGCGCACGGGGTTCACCTGGTCGATCGCGATTGCCGGCGGAATGCCCTCGATGGCGTCCACCCGCGGCCGGTCCATGCGGTCGAGGAACTGCCGGGCGTAGGGCGAGAACGTCTCGACGTAGCGCCGCTGTCCCTCCGCGTAGAGCGTGTCGAACACCAGCGACGACTTGCCCGAGCCCGACACGCCGGTCACGACGATGAGCTCGTTCAGCGGCAGCTCAAGCGTGAGGTTCTTGAGATTGTTCTGGCGCGCGCCGCGGATGACGATCGCACCATTGGGCTGTTCGGGCATCGGGATTGCAGTTCCGGTCGGATGCAGTGGCAGGCCGGCGCCCTGCTCTGCCGGAGGAAAGGGCAATTCTAACCAAAGCCGCCGCCGGTCGACGCTATATAATATGCGGTGATGAAACCCTTGTTGAGGCTGACCTGCGTTTTCATCGCCGCGGTGCTGCTGCAGCCCGCCTCGGCGCAGGTCCTCTTCAAGTCCACGATGCCGGACGGGAGCATCGTGTACGGCGACAAGCCGGCGCCCGACGCGGTGAAGGTGGAAGAGACCCGGCCCGACGTCTCCAAGCAGGGCATCGGGGGCACCACGCCGCGCGAAAAGGACGTGCTGAGGGAGATGGAAAAGGCGCGGGCGCAGCGCGAAGCCGGACAGGACAAGGTGCAGGCAGCCGAGCAGGCACTCAGGAATGCGGAGGCCGCCCGCGCCGCGGGCAAGGAGCCGCTCGAAGGCGAGCGTATCGGCACCGCCGGCGGAGCCTCCCGCTTGAGCGAAGCCTACGATGAGCGCCAGCGCAGGCTTGACGAAGCCGTGGTGAAGGCGCGCAGCGAGCTCGAGGCCGCCCGCGCCGGCAGGTAGGAGATAAACAGGATTAGAGATGCTCCGCTAATGCCGCGCATCGTCATTCCCGCGAAGGCGGGAATCTAGGCTGAGCGGATCATCACTGGATCCCCGCCTACGCGGGGTTGACTCGAGCCCCGATCCCTTGGTCCAGTAATTTCCGTCCCTTTCCACGTTTGGCTTTCCATGTCTGAAAGGCGCATTGGGGTCATCATGCATGGCGTGACCGGGCGCATGGGCACGAACCAGCATCTCGCGCGCTCGATCCTGGAGATTCGCAAGCAAGGCGGCGTCGCATTGAAGGACGGCACGAGGCTGATGCCGGACCCCATTCTCGTCGGCCGCAACGCCGCGAAGCTGGAGAGTCTCGCCAGGGCGCACGGCGTCGAGCGCTGGACAACGGATCTCGCGAAGGCGCTGGACAGCAGGGCGGACGCGGTGTTCTTCGACGCCGCCTCGACCCAGCTTCGCCCCCGGCTTCTCAGGCAGGCGATCGCCGCCGGCAAGCACGTCTATTGCGAGAAACCCGTCGCCACCACGCTCGCGGCGGCCCTGGGCCTCTATCGCGAGGCAAAGAAGGCGCGCGTGAAGCACGGCGTGGTGCAGGACAAGCTGTGGCTGCCCGGGCTGCTGAAGATCAAGCGGCTGCGCGATTCCGGCTTCTTCGGCCGCATCCTGTCGGTGCGCGGCGAGTTCGGCTATTGGGTGTTCGAGGGCGACCGGCAGCCGGCGCAGCGCCCGTCGTGGAACTACCGGATGGAGGACGGCGGCGGGATCATCCTCGATATGCTCTGCCACTGGCGCTACGTGCTCGATAATCTGTTCGGTGAAGTCAAGGCGGTGTCGTGCCGCGGCGCGACGCACGTCCCGTACCGGTGGGACGAGAGCGGAAAAAAATACCGGGCGACAGCCGATGACGCCGCGTATGCGACTTTCGAGCTCGCGGGCGGCGTGATCGCGCATTTCAACAGCGCCTGGACGGTGCGCGTGCGGCGCGACGACCTCCTCACGCTGCAGGTGGACGGGACGAAGGGCTCCGCGGTCGCGGGATTGCGGCGCTGCTGGACGCAGTCGCTCGAGGAGACGCCGAAACCGGTATGGAACCCGGATGTCCCGCAGCCGATCGATTTCTTCGAGGGCTGGCAGGAAGTCCCCGACGATGCCGGATGGGACAACGCGTTCAAGGCGCAGTGGGAACTGTTCCTCAAGCACGTCGCGGGCGAGGGCGCGTTCCGCTGGGGGCTGCTGGAGGGCGTGAAGGGCGTGCAGCTCGCCGAGCTGGGGCTCAAGAGCTGGCGGCAGCGGAAATGGCTCAACGTGCCCGCGCTGCGCGCTTGAATATCTGAACCGCCAAGACGCCAAAAATCTGTGGAATGACCAAGCGCGACGCCATTGAGACGATCCGGCTGCCGAATGCCGACCGCAAACTCGAGGCCTACCCAGTGCGCGAGCCGCGGCGGTTCGAGAAACCGTCACGGCCCTTCACACGCATTGCTTACGCCGCGGCGCACGTGGCGGCCGATCCGTGGTCGGCGCGCGAGCCCTGGCTTGAGGCGGCGGTGGATTGGGACGCGACCATCGCGTTCCGCCGGTACCTGTGGTCGTGGGGCCTCGGCGTGGCCGAGGCGATGGACACGGCCCAGCGCGGC
>JAHZNX010000337.1 GCA_020028375.1 Betaproteobacteria bacterium
CGGTCGAGCCCGAGGTGCGCAAGAGCGCCCAGCACGGGCGCAATGTCAAGGCGGCGGCCGAGGTCGGCCGGCGCATCGCCGAGCGGGCGAAAAAGCTCGGCATCGAGGCGGTCGCGTTCGACCGCGCGGGTTACAAGTTTCACGGGCGCGTCAAGGCGCTGGCGGAAGCCGCGCGCGAGGCCGGCCTCAAATTCTAGGAGCTCCAGGGATCCGGGTTATGGCGAAACTACAGGCATCCAAGATGCAGACGGGCGAGGATCGCGGCGACGGCCTGCGCGAGAAGATGGTCGCGATCAACCGCGTCACCAAGGTGGTAAAGGGCGGCCGCGTGCTCGGCTTTGCCGCGTTGACCGTGGTCGGCGACGGCGACGGCGGCATCGGCATGGGCAAGGGCAAGGCGCGCGAAGTGCCGGTCGCGGTGCAAAAGGCGATGGAGGAGGCGCGCCGCAGGATGGTGAAGGTCAATTTGAAGGGCGGCACGCTGCAGCACGCGGTGATCGGCCATCACGGCTCCTCCCGCGTCTACATGCAGCCCGCGTCCGACGGCACCGGCATCATCGCCGGCGGCCCGATGCGCGCGGTGTTCGAGGTGATGGGCGTGCACAACGTGCTCGCCAAGTGCCTGGGCTCGACCAATCCCTACAACGTGGTGCGCGCCACCATCAACGGCCTGACGGCGATGACCACGCCGGCCGAGATCGCCGCCAAGCGCGGCAAGAAGGTCGAGGAGATCACGGGATGACCGCGGCGAAACCGGGCGCAAAGACATTCAAGGTGACGCTGGTGAGGAGCCCGATCGGCACCAAGCAGGCGCATCGCGCCTGCGTGCGCGGTCTCGGCCTGCGCAAGATCCGCCAGTCCGTGGTGCTGCCCGACACGCCCGCCAACCGCGGGCTCATCAACGCGGTGTCCTATCTGGTGAAATGCGAGGGCTGACATGCGGCTGAACGAGATCAAACCGGCGCCGGGCTCGAACCGCGGCAAGAAGCGCGTGGGACGGGGCTTCGGCTGCCACGGCAAGACCGCGGGGCGCGGGCACAAGGGGCAGAAGGCGCGCTCCGGCGGCTATCACAAGGTCGGGTTCGAGGGCGGCCAGATGCCGCTGCAGCGGCGGGTGCCGAAGCGCGGATTCAATTCGCATAAGAAGGACGAGACCGCGGAAGTGCGGCTTTCCGACCTCCAGGGAATCGCGGCGGAGTCCATCGACCTTACGGTGCTCAAGTCCGCGGGCGTGGTGCCGCACCCGGCGCTGCGCGCCAAGGTGATCCTCGCAGGCGCGATCAAGCGCAAGGTTGCCCTCAAGGGCCTGCTGGTCTCGAAAGGCGCGCGCGCGGCAATCGAGGCGGCCGGAGGCAGCGTGGAAGCGCCGGTGCCTGCGCAGCCGCCGGCCGCGCCCAAAGGCAAGGGCGGGCCCGCCGCCGGCGCGAAGCCCGCGCCCGGCGGGGCGACGGACAAGTAGCGGCAGGGGACTCGAGACTTGGCTGCCACCAACTCGCTGTTCGGCATGGGCAAAATGGGCGACCTCAAGCGCCGCCTGCTGTTTCTGCTCGGCGCGCTCGTCGTCTTCCGGATCGGCACGTACATCGCGGTGCCGGGCATAGACCCGGAGCGGCTGGCCGAGCTGTTCCGCTCCCAGCGCGGGGGCATTCTCGACATGTTCAACATGTTCTCGGGCGGCGCGCTCGAGCGCTTCTCGCTGTTCGCGCTCGGCATCATGCCCTACATCTCCGCCTCGATCATCATGCAGCTGATGAGCGTCGTCTCGCCTACGCTGGAAGCGTTGAAGAAGGAAGGCGAGGCGGGCCGGCGCAAGATCACCCAGTACACGCGCTACGGCACGGCCGCGCTCGCCCTGTTCCAGGGCATGGCCATTGCCGTCGGTCTCGAGGCGCAGCAAGGGCTCGTGATCGAGCCCGGGCTCGCGTTCCGGTTGACCACCATGCTGACGCTCGCGACCGGCACCATGTTCCTGATGTGGCTCGGCGAGCAGATCACCGAGCGCGGCGTCGGCAACGGCATCTCGCTCATCATCTTCGCCGGCATCGCCGCGGGACTTCCGCAGGCGGTTGTCGGGACGCTCGAGCTGCAGCGCACCGGGGCGCTTTCGATCCTGATGGTGCTTTTCATCGGGGCGCTGGTGGCTGGCGTGACGGCGTTTGTCTGCTTTGTCGAGCGCGGCCAGCGGCGCATCCTCGTCAACTACGCCAAGCGCCAGGTGGGCAACAAGATCTACGGGGGGCAATCCTCGCACCTGCCGCTGAAGCTCAACATGTCCGGCGTGATCCCGCCGATCTTCGCCTCCAGCATCATTCTCTTCCCGGCGACTCTTGTGGGGTGGTTCGGTCAGGGCGAAGGGATGACGTGGCTCAAGGACATCGCCGCGACGCTGTCGCCGGGGCAGCCGGTCTACACGCTGCTCTACGCTTCCGCGATCATCTTCTTCTGTTTCTTCTATACCGCGCTGGTGTTCAATCCCAAGGAGACGGCGGACAACCTCAAGAAGAGCGGTGCCTTCGTGCCGGGCATCCGTCCGGGCGAGCAGACCGGGCGCTACATCGAGAAAATCATGATGCGCCTGACGCTGACCGGCGCGCTCTACGTGACGCTGGTGTGCCTGCTGCCCGAGTTCCTGATCGTGTGGAAGAACGTGCCGTTCTACTTCGGCGGCACCTCGCTACTCATCATCGTGGTGGTGACGATGGACTTCATGGC